>JAYVKW010000066.1:0-11071 GCA_043768015.1 Gallionella sp. | reverse complement strand
ATCTACCTGTTCTTCACCGTCTCCGGTTCCAAACTGCCGTCCTATCTGCTGCCGATGTTCCCGGCGCTGGCGCTGCTGATGGGCAAACAACTGGCTGTAATGAATACACGCAGATTGTTCTGGCTGATCGCCCCGATATTGCCGCTGCTGCTGCTGGCACTGGGGCTTGCGCCGTTTACCGCGCGGTTGGCGGATACGCCGCTGCAAGTGCAGGGATACGGTGAATATGCTTATTGGCTGGTGGTGGCAGCGCTGGTCTGGTCGTTGGGCGTGATTGCTGCGCTGGTTTTGCTGCGCCGCCCGAATGCTGTCAAAGGGCACAAGCCGGCGGCAGTGCTGGTGCTGGCGTTAAGTTCTTTGCTGGCCGCACAGCTCGGCACGTCCGGCTACAATACCATCGCGAAGGAGCGCTCCGCTTACTATATTGCCAATGCGATACGCCCTTACGTCAAGGCGGATGAGCCGTTTTATTCGGTGGCCACCTACGAACAGACCTTGCCGTTTTATCTGAAGCGCACCTTCACCCTGGTCGCCTATCAGGATGAGATGGCATTCGGTATCATGCAGGAACCGCAGCGCTGGATACCCGACATCGCCAGCTTCGCAAAGGTCTGGCAGGCGCAACCGGCGGCGCTGGCGATCATGCCGGTGGATATTTATGCGCAACTCAAGCAACTGGATTTTGCGATGAAAATAATTTATCAAGACCCTCAATACATTGTGGTGAGCAAACCATGAACACAAAAAATATAAACTCCCTCTCCAGCCGGGAGAGGGCAATTTTTTCATGAACTTCGTCAGCTTTGCTTTAATTTTCACCGGCGTGATGCTGAACGCCGCCGCGCAGATATTGATGAAGGCAGGCACCAATGCGGTAGGTCATTTTGAGTTCAGCATGGAGAATATCCTGCCCATCGGTCTGAAACTGGCGACTGAGTGGCACATCGTCGTTGCGCTGGGTTGTTATGCGCTCAGCGTGATCGTCTGGATACTCGCGCTGTCGCGTGTGCCGGTCAGCATCGCCTTCCCGATGTTGTCGATGGCCTATATTGTGACTGCCGTGGCAGCCTGGTATTTGCTCGGTGAAGCATTGAGTGTGACCAAGCTGGTCGGCATCGGCGTGATCATACTGGGCGTGATCATCATTTCGCGGGCTTGAATTTTAAAAGACACTTGTCCACGAAAGCCACGAAAAACACGAAATGTGTCGGCAGAAGGGATGAAGTCTTATGGATGTTGCCCATAAGGTTTGTGTGAAATTGTGATTCCAAAGCAACAAAGCTTCCCAGTTTTTTTCGTATTTTTCGTGGACAGTTTTTATTTGGTTCGGAATTTTTTTAATGGACATATCCATGAATACTTTTTTGCCCTTTTCCAAACCCACCATAGACGAAGCGACCATCGCGTCGGTGGCGGAAGTGCTGCGTTCCGGCTGGATCACCAGCGGCCCCAAGGTGCAAGAATTCGAGAAGCAACTTTCCGCCTATTTCGGCGGCCGCCCGGTGCGCACTTTCAACTCCGGCACCTGCACCATGGAGATCGCGCTGCGCATCGCGGGTATAGGCGTCGGCGATGAAGTCATCACCACGCCGATCTCGTGGGTCGCCACCGCGAATGTGATACTCGAAGTCGGTGCCACGCCGGTGTTCGCCGACATCGACCCGGTGACGCGCAACATCGATCTGGACAAGGTCGAGGCGGCGATCACCAAGCGCACCAAGGCCATCATCCCGGTGTATCTGGCCGGTAAACCGGTGGATATGGACAGGCTGTATGCGATCGCATCTAAACATAAATTGCGCGTGATCGAAGATGCCGCGCAAGCAATCGGTTCGACTTGGAAGAGCAAGGCCATAGGCTCGTTCGGCGATTTCGTCTCGTTCAGCTTTCAGGCCAACAAAAACATCACCACTTCCGAAGGCGGTTGCCTGGTGCTGAACAATGAGGCTGAGGCCACGCTCGCGGAAAAGTATCGGCTGCAAGGCGTGACGCGCAGCGGCTGGGATGGCATCGAAGTGGATGTGCTCGGCGGAAAATTCAACATGACCGACATCGCCGCCGCCATCGGCTTGGGCCAGTTTTCAAAATTGAATGACATCACCGCGCAGCGGCGCAAACTGGCCAAGCATTATTTTACGACGCTGGGCAAGGATTTCGAGAAACAGACCGGCGCGCAATTGCCGCCTGAGGAGTTCACCAATACCAACTGGCATCTGTTTCAGATCGTGCTGCCAGATCGCATTACCCGCCCCGACTTCATGGAAAAAATGAAAATACACAACATCGGCATCGGCTTCCACTACGCGCCCATCCATCTGTTCAAACTGTATCGCGCGCTGGGCTTCAAGGAAGGCATGTTCCCGGTTGCCGAGCGCGTCGGCAAACAGATCGTCTCGTTGCCGATGTTTTATGCGATGAATGAAGCGGATGTCGAGCGCACGTGTGCAGCGATGCGCGAAGTGTTGGCAGGGTCGTCTAGTTCGCGTTAGTCCCTTTGGAGAAGCCGTGTCCTGGATCATTACAAAATATTTCCTGACTGCCGCAGTTGTCGTACTCGTATCCGAGCTTGCTAAGCGCAGCGACAAGCTCGGTGGCTTCGTTGCGGCGCTACCCCTCGTAACCGTTCTCGCGCTTATCTGGCTGTACGTCGAGAACCAGCCTCAGGAAAAGATAGCAAATCATGCGTGGTACACGTTTTGGTATGTTGTCCCGACGTTGCCAATGTTCCTTGCGTTTCCGGCACTCCTTCCGCGCATCGGTTTCTGGCCAACGTTGTTGGCCTGCATCATCATCACTGTTGTTTGCTTTGGCCTGTTCGCGCTAGCGGTTCGCCGCTTCGGCATCGAGTTGCTCTAGCGCGGTAGGATGGGTGGAACGTAGTGATACCCATCATTTTTATTTTTCCAGCACTTCATTGTTGGGTATCGCTTTGCTCCACCCAACCTACATAACACCCGATTTCGTTATCCGCGCCCCATGCGGTAAAATGCCGCCCTTATGAGCACACCCCAACTATCCGTCGTCATCCCAGTTTATAACGAAGAGCAAGGCTTGCAGGCCTTGTTTGACCGGCTGTATCTGGCGCTGGACAAGCTCGGCATTTCCTATGAGATCGTGTTCATCAACGATGGCAGCCGCGACCGTTCTGCCGCGATTTTGCGCGAGCAGTTCCAGCAGCGTCCGGATGTGACGCGGGTGATCCTGTTCAACGGCAATTTCGGCCAGCACATGGCGATCATGGCCGGGTTCGAGCAGTCGCGCGGGCAGCGCGTGGTGACGCTGGACGCCGATTTGCAGAATCCGCCAGAAGAGATCGCCAAGCTGCTCGCCAAGATGGACGAGGGCTTTGATTACATCGGCTCGATACGCAAGCAGCGCAGCGATAGCTGGTGGCGGCATGTCGCTTCGCGTGCGATGAACAGGCTGCGCGAGCGCATTACCCGCATCAAGATGACCGATCAGGGTTGCATGTTGCGCGCTTATGATCGCGGCATCATAGACGCGATCAACAGTTGCAAGGAGGTGAACACCTTCATTCCCGCATTGGCCTACACCTTTGCGCGCAAGCCTGCCGAGGTGGTGGTTGAACATGAGGAGCGCACGCTGGGCGAGTCGAAATATTCGCTGTATAGCCTGATCCGCCTGAACTTCGATCTGATGACCGGATTCTCGGTGGTGCCGCTACAGTGGTTTTCGATGTTCGGCATGCTGATCTCACTTTTTTCCGCGCTGTTCTTCGTGTTCCTGGTGGTACGCCGCCTAGTGATAGGTCCGGAAGCGGAAGGGCTATTTACATTGTTCGCGCTGGTGTTCTTCATGATCGGCATCGCGCTGTTCGGCATCGGCCTGCTCGGCGAATATGTCGGACGCATCTATCAGCAAGTGCGCCACCGGCCGCGTTATCTGGTCGAAGCGGTGCTGGAAGAGCAGGAAAAGGAACGAGGGGCAAGGGGCAAGGGGCAAAACACTACATCTGCTGCGGGAGAGGTCGATCCTTTTTCTGCAACGGAACCTAAAAAGAAAAAGGCTTGGCCGATTGATGATGCAGCACATCCTTCATTGTTTTCGGATAGTCAGGAATGAGTAGTGCAGTTGTGTTTGCGTACCACAATGGAGGTGTAGCCGTCGTGCCACGGTGGGCGCAGCCTCGGTGCGGGCACGACGAGCAGAACGCCGATGCTTTGTTTACGGGAAGAAGGCGATGAGTAGCGCTGTTGTGTTTGCGTACCACAATGTCGGCGTCCGCTGCCTGTCCGTACTGTTGGCGCATGGCGTGGATGTCTTGCTGGTGGTGACGCATCGCGACAACCCGAAAGAAAATATCTGGTTCGACAGCGTCGCCGAGCTGGCCGCGCTGCATGGTATCCCGACCATCGCGCCAGACAACCCGAACACGCCGGAAGTCATCGCGCAAATCCGCGCCTTGCAGCCGGATTTCTTCTTTTCGTTTTATTATCGCGAGATGCTCAAGCGCGAGTTGCTGGAGATACCCAGGCACGGTGCGTTGAACATGCACGGTTCGCTGCTGCCGAAATACCGTGGCCGCGTGCCGGTGAATTGGGCGATAGTTCACGGCGAGACGGAAACGGGCAGCACCCTGCATTACATGACCGAGAAACCGGACAATGGCGACATTGTGGCGCAACAGGCTGTGCCGATTTTGCCCAACGATACGGCGTTGCAAGTGTTCCAGAAAGTGACGGTGGCGGCGGAGATGGCATTGAATGCCTGCTTACCAGACTTAATGGCAGGACGAGCGCAAGCGGTGAAGCAGGATTTGAGCAAGGGTGGATATTTCGGCGGGCGCAAGGCGGAAGACGGCGTGATAGCTTGGTCGCAATCGGCACAGGCGATACACAATCTGGTGCGCGCCGTGGCGCCACCCTATCCGGGCGCGACCACCCAGTTGTTAGGCAAGCCGATGCGTATTTTGCAGACGCTGGTGAGCAAATATATTGCTGCTGGCGAGCAGCCCTCCTTCTACATCAAGGAAAGCAAGGCCTATGCGATCTGCGGACAAGGCCTGTTGCGTGTGGCGCGCTTTGAGCTGGACGGTGTCGAAATGAGTGCTGCGGAATTTGCGGCGAAGTACGGCATGGGAAGATTTGAATTTGACACGTAAAGTCTAGTGGTGAAGTTAAACATCCCATCCCCCTCAAGGGGGAGGGGATAAGCGGAATTTAATTGTTAAGGAAATAGAAATGAAAAAAGTATTAATACTCGGCGTGAACGGTTTTATCGGACACCATCTTTCCAACCGCATCCTGGCTACGACCGACTGGGAAGTGTATGGCATGGACATGAGCACCGACCGCATCAGCGACCTGATCGGCAAGCCGCGATTTCATTTTTTCGAAGGCGACATCACCATCAACAAGGAGTGGGTCGAGTACCACGTCAAGAAATGCGATGTGATCCTGCCGCTGGTCGCGATTGCCACGCCGGCTACCTACGTCAAGCAGCCATTGCGCGTGTTCGAACTGGACTTCGAGGCCAATCTGCCCATCGTTCGCGCGTCTGTTAAATACGGCAAGCATCTGGTGTTCCCTTCCACTTCGGAAGTGTATGGCATGTGCCACGACGAAGAGTTCGACCCGGAACAGTCCGAACTGGTCTGCGGCCCGATCAATAAGCCGCGCTGGATCTATTCCTGCTCCAAACAGCTAATGGATCGCGTGATCTGGGGCTACGGCATGGAAGGATTGAACTTCACGCTGTTCCGCCCGTTCAATTGGATAGGCGCAGGGCTGGATTCGATCCACACGCCGAAGGAAGGCAGCTCGCGCGTGGTCACGCAATTCCTCGGCCATATCGTGCGCGGCGAGAACATCAGCCTGGTGGATGGCGGGCATCAGAAGCGCGCTTTCACCTACATCGACGATGGCATAGACGCGCTGATGAAGATCATCGCCAACAAGGATGGTATCGCCACCGGCAAGATTTACAACATCGGCAATCCGACCAATAACTATGCGATTCGCGACCTGGCCGAGATGATGCTGAAACTGGCGAAGGAATATGCCGAATACCGCGACTCCGCGCAGAAAGTGAAGATCGTCGAAACCACCTCGGCGGCTTACTACGGCACCGGGTATCAAGACGTGCAGAACCGTGTGCCCAAGATCACCAACACTTGCGAAGAACTGAACTGGAAACCGACCATCAACATGGCCGACACGCTGCGCAACATTTTTGATGCGTATCGCGGTCAAGTTGCGGAAGCACGTAAGTTGGTTGATTGAGCATGGCGCAGCAACTCGCGCTTAAAATCGATGTGGACACCTATCGCGGCACGCGCGAAGGCGTGCCGCGTCTGGTTGAAACATTACAGCGCCATAATGCGCAGGCCACTTTCTTTTTCACGCTTGGTCCCGACCATACCGGCCGAGCTATCAAGCGTGTATTCCGTCCGGGATTTATCGGTAAAGTATCGCGCACCTCTGTGGTGGAGCACTACGGCATCAAGACCTTGCTGTATGGCACGCTGTTGCCTGCGCCGGATATTGGCACGAAATGCGCGGACATTATGCGCATGGTTCGCGATGCCGGATTTGAAGTCGGCATCCACTGCTATGACCATATCCGCTGGCAGGATTATGTGGCAAACAAGGATGTCGAGTGGACGCGGCGTGAATTGCAACGCGCGGTGGATCGCTACATTGAAATCTTTGACGAGGCTCCGCACGCCCATGCCGCCGCCGGCTGGCAGATGAATCGCCACGCGTTGCGGCTGATGCAGCGGCTGGATTTCCAATACAGCTCGGATACGCGCGGCACCCATCCCTTCATTCCCACCGTGAACGCCGAGATCATCGCCTGTCCGCAGCTGCCCACCACCTTGCCGACGCTGGACGAGCTGATGAACCGTGATGGCATCACACTAGCAAACATCGCACAGCATATCCTGAAGCTGACCGCAGTCCCGTCCGCCACCGGGCATGTGTATACCCTGCACGCCGAACTGGAAGGCGGAAAATGGCTGCCGATATTCGAGCAATTGTTGCAAGGCTGGCAGGCGCAGGGCTACGAGCTGGTATCGCTGCGGCAATATCTGCAAGGGCTGGATGTGGCTGCTCTACCGCGCCATGAGGTGGTGATGCGCGAGGTGGAAGGACGGGTCGGTACGCTGGCTGTGCAGGCCGAAAATCAGCCTTCCCGTCCGATGCCGTGATACTCGATGCCCAGCGCGGTGACGCTGGCAGGCTCAAATAAATTGCGCCCGTCAAAAATCACCGGCTGTTTCAAGCGTGTCTTGATGACGTTGAAGTCAGGACTTTTGAAAGCCTTCCATTCGGTGACGATGATCAGCGCATCGGCATCTTGCAGGGCATCCTTGGCGTTCTCCGCATAGCTTAAATCGGATCGATTGCCGTATATGCGTTGGGTTTCTTTCATCGCCACCGGATCGAAGGCGGTGACGGTCGCGCCCTTGCCCCACAGTCCCTCCATCACCACGCGGCTGGTGGCTTCGCGCATGTCATCGGTGCCGGGTTTGAATGCCAGCCCCCACAGCGCGAAGTGCTTGCCCTTGAGATTGCCGCCAAAACGTTTGAGGATTTTTTCCAGCAATACATTTTTTTGCGCATGATTCACTTCTTCCACAGCATGCAGGACTTTTAACGGCAGGCCATATTCTTCCCCGGTGCGTTGTAGCGCGCGGATGTCTTTGGGGAAACAGGAGCCGCCATAACCGCAACCCGCATACAAAAAGTGATAGCCGATACGCTGATCGGAGCCGATGCCCTTGCGCACATGCTCGATGTCCGCACCGACGCGCTCGGCCAGATTGGCCAGTTCGTTCATGAACGAGATGCGGGTGGCGAGCATGGCATTGGCGGCATATTTGGTGAGCTCGGCGGATTTGATGTCCATTACCATCAGCCGGTCGTGATTGCGCTGGAACGGCGCATACATCTCGCGCATCACGCGGATGGCCTGCTCATCCTCGGCACCGATCACGATGCGATCCGGGCGATTGAAATCGTCTATCGCAGAACCTTCCTTGAGAAACTCGGGATTCGATACGATGCTGAACGCAGTCTGTCCCCCGCGCTTGTTCAGCTCCTCCTGTATTGCTTGCTTGACCTTGTCTGCGGTGCCGACCGGCACGGTGGATTTGTCCACGATGACTTTATATTCGGTCATGGTGCGACCGACAGCACGTGCTGCGGCGATCACATATTGCAAATCCGCCGAGCCGTCTTCACCCGACGGTGTCCCCACCGCGATCATCTGCACCAGCCCATGCGCGACGCTTTCGGCGACATCGGTAGTGAAGCGCAAGCGGCCTGCGGCAACATTGCTTTTGATAAGTTGTTCCAAACCCGGTTCGTAAATCGGCACACCGCCCTGCTGCAATAGAGCGATCTTGTGCGGATCGACATCCAGACACACGACGTCGTTGCCCAACTCGGCCAGACACGCGCCTGAGACCAAGCCCACATAACCGGAACCTATAACTGTGATTTTCATTGCATCAGACTTTCAATAATCGAGGCGAACATTATACGTGCAACAATTGAGCGATTGTGTTGCTGACTTTTTCATCCAGATTTTTCATCAGGCAGTCAATCTCAATATTGTCCGGCATGGAACGCAGCCAGGTGTGTTGCCGCTTGGCGAGCTGGCGGGTGGCAGCGATGCCGGTTTCCAGCAATTGTGCTTCAGTGATTTCGCCGGCGATGAATTGCCATGCCTGGCGATAGCCTACGCAGCGCATAGCGGTCATGTTTGCATGCAGCGGATATTTTTTTCGCAGGGCGTGCAGTTCATCCACCAGGCCAAATTCCAGCATGGTCTGGAAGCGTGCGGCGATGCGGGCGTGGAGCTGTGCGCGGTCGGAGGGGATGAGGGCGATGGGGATGATGCGGTAGGGAAGCAAATCTGCTCCCCTCTCCCGCAGGCGGGAGAGGGGCTGGGGGAGAGGGTTGCCGAGATAGTGAAAGCCACGCAAGATTTGAACAGACTGCGTGACAACTGGCTCAACCCGCCGGAGTGGACAGACTGGGTACGCACAGAGGAAGAAGAAAAAGCAGGCTATCCGCTACGCCCCGTTGCCAAATCCGGCCACGAAGCCGAGCTGAAAAAGCGCACCCTTACCAACCTCTACAACGCCCGCCCCGCATGGCTGGACAATGCCCACAAGGTACTGGACGCAGCTGCTGCCAAGGCTTACGGCTGGAATGATTACACGCCGGAAATGCAGGATGAAGAAATTCTGCGGCGGTTGCTGGTATTAAATCTCGCATGTGCGAATTGACGTCTCCTTCTGAGTTTATTGGGAGAGTCTAAGTTGGCAATTCGCATACCATTACCAGATTTTGTTCGTAGTCAGGATGCAAAAATTCATCCGTACCCCTATATGATAGGAATACAAACGCTCGAGTTTATGCAGGGCTCAATTTTTTACGCTTCGATTATGGACGTTGCTTCTGGCGCATATATTCGGCTGCCAGATGGGATGGAAAATCTTGAACGTTTAGTCACAGAAAAACTTGACTCCCAAAATACTTACGATGAAGCTTGGAGGATTCTGGAAAAATATCAAGTTGTTTTTGAAAAAACAATTTTTCAGTCTGTACTAATTGCAATGAATAGCCATTGGGATTGGTACGCTCGAAGGCTGATTGATTTTATTGTGTTTTCCCGTCTAGATTTAAATTATCCTGAGCTTGAAAAGGTCGTTCAGAAAAAGTTGGAGAGATTTTCTTCACTCCCTATTGGTGAGCAATTAGAGGTAATACAAATTGCTGCTGGTGTAATTCTCTCTATAACTGAAGGTGAAAAAACCGAGCTTCAAGAAATGGTTTTAGTACGAAATATCGGGTTGCACAATCGCTGGGAAATTGACAAACGATATCTTGAACGAACCTCCAGAAATGGATATCAACTAGGCGAAGTGCGCACTTTTGAAGCTAAAGAGCTTAATGGATGGCACCAGGTGTTTATCAAAATTGTGCACAAGACCAGTATGGAGGTAGCGCGAGCGTTTGTCAGGACACCTGATTACCCTTAAACAGGCCGCGTAGGGCGCATTAGCTGCAAGGCGTAATGCGCCGAATGATTGAAAATCATCCACCGGATTACGCTACCCCCTTCAACTATCGCCGCTACAATAAGTTTTTATTGCCAATTATCCCAATACGGGACTAAAATGCGCCCATGCGTGTGATCTCTTTATCCACCCTTAAAGCCTTCTGGGAAAAAAATCCAAATTATCTGGATGCACGCGAGCCGTGTCTTGCCTGGTATCGTCAGGTGCTGGCGGCAGATTGGGCTTCGCCTGTCGGGGTGAAGGCGGATTTTGGCAATGCCAGTATTTTGAAAGATGGGCGAGTGGTGTTCAACATTGCAGGTAACAAGTACCGGGTGGTAGTGTGGATTAATTATGCATACCGTGTGGTGTATATCCGCTTTATCGGCACCCACAAGCAGTATGACGCGATAGATGTGCAAACAATTTAAAGGTGTAAACATGGACATTAAACCAATCAGAACCAAGGCAGATTACCGTGCGGCGCTCAAGGAAATTGAGCCGTTGATGATGGCTAAACCCAATACACCGCAAGGGGAGCGGCTGGATGTGCTGGTGACGCTGGTGGAAGCTTATGAGCGCAAGCATTATCCGATGGAGTTGCCCGACCCGATTGAGGCGATCAAGTTTCGTATGGAGAGTCTTGGCTTGAAGCCGAAGGATTTGCAGCCGATGATAGGCGGGCTGAATCGCGTGTACGAGGTGTTGAATTACACACGCCCGCTGACGTTGCCAATGATACGCCGCTTGCACGAAGGGCTTGGAATTCCGGCGGAGTGCCTGATTAAACTTTCGTCGCATCAGCAGCAGGCGGCTTGATTCATCCGGCGCATTGCGCGACGCCCTCGACTGTACTCAGGACAGGCTGATTGACGCCTTACGTGAGTTATCCGGGTAACCCCGAACGCTCAAAGTCAAACGACAGTTGTTTGTGATGCTTGATGGCGAGTAAATAGACAACGATCTCAAGTGTTAAATACAGAATCAAATAATCATCCATCACGTACTCGCGGAACACACCCGTGCGGTCAAGTTTGG
>JAYVKW010000065.1:0-4966 GCA_043768015.1 Gallionella sp. | reverse complement strand
GAGCTCGGGCAACTTCCGCACGCGCCGAAATAGCGTATGGTCAGTATGTTTTCTTCCATGCCAACAATTTGCAGGTCGCCGCCATCGGATACCAGTGCCGGGCGGACTTGTTCATCCAGCAACGCACGGATCGCAGCCAGCTTGGGTTCATCATCATCGAAGTTGGCGACGGTTTCCGATTCTGGTTTCTGGGCGGCTTCCGCCTCCCTGATCGGCATGGCGATTTCCCGTACTAGTTTCGGCCAGTCCGCCTCACCGTCCTGGGTGACGGTAATCCATTTGTCCATGTAGTACACATTGACGACATGCGGGATGGCAAACAATTTGGAGGCAAGCTGATCGGCAGCGGCCGACTCGGCGCTATCGAAAGAACACGCGGTGCCCCAGGTCAATCTGTCCTTCAGCACGAACTTGACCGCGTTCGGGTTCGGGGTGTCTTCTATGTCAGCAATTTTAGGCATGTTTATTCTTCGCCTATTAAACTGCCAGGAACAGGATCGGCTTCGCCTTCAGTCGAGACCGAGGATTCAGCATGGATCGCCGCATGCAATGTATGCCAGGGCAGGATCGCACACTTGACCCGTGACGGCAGATCCCTGACTCCGGCAAATATTTTCAGCTTGCCCAAATGATGGTCTTCGCTATCGGGATCGAGCGTCCCGGTCGCCATGCCCCTGAATTCCTCGACCATGATCTCGGCATCCTGCACAGACTTTCCCTTGACTGCACTGGTCATCATCGAGGCGGATGCCTTGCATATTGCGCATCCCTCCCCCTCGAATGCGATGGTTTCAATCTTGTCTTCCAGCACGTTCATCGATAGCTTGATGTGATCGCCGCACAGCGGGTTATGCCCTTCCGCATTGCGGTTCGCGCCGAGGATCGCGCCAAAATTCCTCGGCTTGCGGTTATGGTCGAGTATCACTTCCTGATAAAGCTGTCGTATATCGCTCATGAAAACATCTCTTGCACTTTACGGATACCCTCTACCAGCTTGTCAATTTCTTCCTTGGTGTTGTAAAAAGCAAACGAGGCGCGCGCGGTAGCGGGCACGCCAAAGCGCTGCATCACCGGTTGGGCGCAATGATGGCCAGTGCGGATCGCGATGCCGTCATCATTCAGAATCGTGCCGACGTCGTGGGGGTGCACGCCCTTGATTTCGAATGAAAGCACTGCGGCTTTCTTTCTGGCCGTACCGATGATCCTGACACCGCTCAGCGCCGAGATTTGTTCGGTTGCGTAATCGAGCAATGTTGTTTCGTAAGCCTGAATTTGGGCAAGGCCGATCCCGTTCAAGTAGTCGATAGCCGCACCCAGCGCGATAGCCGCCATGATCGGTGGCGTACCCGCTTCAAACTTGGCTGGGATGACGTTGTAGGTGGTCTTCTCGAAGGTCACGGAAAGTATCATGTCACCGCCCCCCTGGTAGGGTTGCATCTTCTCCAACAGTTTTGCCTTGCCGTACAGCGCCCCGATTCCCGTCGGCCCGCACATCTTGTGCCCGGAAAATGCGTAAAAATCGCAATCCAGATCCTGTACATCGACAGGCTGATGAGGTGCGGCCTGAGCTCCGTCGAGCAATACCGGCACACCATGCTGGTGCGCAAAGGCGATCATCGCCTTCACCGGATTCACCGTGCCGAGCGCGTTCGATACGTGCGTCAGCGCCATGAATTTTGTCTTTTCATTGAACAGCGCTTCAAACTTGTCGATGAGCAATTCACCGGCATCGTTCATCGGAATCACGCGCAGTACCGCGCCTTTTTCCTGCGCCAGCATCTGCCAGGGAACGATGTTCGAATGATGCTCAAGTGCGGACAAAATAATTTCGTCGCCCTTGCCGATAAAGGCCCGGCCATAGCCGTGCATCACCAGGTTGATGGCTTCCGTTGTGCCGCGTGTGAAAATAATTTCACGCGACTCTTTGGCTTTCAGGAAATGCTGCACCTTGTCTCGTGCCGCTTCGAATTCCTTGGTGGCCAGCTCGCTCAAATGATGCACGGCGCGGTGGATGTTGGCGTGTTCCTGACGTTGGTAGCACTCGATACGGTCGATGACGACCCGCGGCATCTGGCTACTCGCCGCATTATCCAGATAGACCAGCGGCTTGCCGGAAACTTGCAGGCTGAGTATCGGAAAATCGGCCCGTATACGTTCGATATTCATGCGATCTATATCCTTGCGTTCGCCATTCATTCCTTCAATGGTCATGCGTTCAA
Source organism: Gallionella sp. (assembly GCA_043768015.1). Classification (GTDB taxonomy): domain Bacteria; phylum Pseudomonadota; class Gammaproteobacteria; order Burkholderiales; family Gallionellaceae; genus Gallionella. Next base: position 2,747 of record JAYVKW010000065.1, on the reverse strand, counting down.
TCTTCATACGCGAACCCCGCTCATGCGTTCCAATATCATCCGGCTTAAAGATTCGGCCAAGGACGGCACCGGAATTTTGGAGATGATTTCGGCGGCAAAGGCATAGGTGAGCAGATTCCGCGCACGCTCCTCGGTAAACCCTCGGCTCTTGAGGAAGAACAGTGCGTCAGCATCAATCTGTCCGACCGTCGCGCCATGCTTGCAGCTCACATCGTCGTTGAAAATTTCCAGTTGCGGCTGGGTGTCGATGCGCGCTTTGTCGGAGAGCAGCAAGTTGCGGCTGCTTTGCGCGGAGTCGGTTCCCACCGCTCCAACATGCACCTTGATCTTGCCGCCGAAAATCGCATGCGCCGACCCATCAGCGATGCATTTGTGCAATTGGATGCTCTTGCCTCTGGGCGCGGCATGATCGATCAGCGTATGCGTGTCGGCGATCTGCCGTCCGCTAATCAAGGCCAGTCCGTTGAGGTGCATTTCAGCGCCCTCTCCCTGCTGCATGACATGCAGGGTGTGGCGCGACAGGCGCGCGCCCAGCGCGACAGAGGTCGCCGTATACAGGCTATTTTTGCCCGCTACAACCGAACAGTGCCCGACATGGAAGGCATTTTTTTCTTCGCGCTGCACGCGCACATGCTGCAACTGCGCGCCCTCTCTCAGAACCACTTCGGTCACCGCATTAGAAAAATAAATCCCGTCATCAAGACCCACATAGTCTTCGATCAGGATCGCGCGACTGGAGGGTTCCATCACCACCATGCATCTCGGATAGATCGCGGATGGGGTCTCGCGCTTGGTCGCAACATGCAACAGGTGAATCGGTACTGCTGCTTCTTTTGCGACATGCACCCATGCACCGTCTTCGAAAAAATTCGTGTTCAGGGCGACAAACGCATCTTGTTTGCAGGGTGCATGCCGCCCGAAATTTGCCTCGACCAACCGGTCCCCTAGGCGTTCGGCAAGCGATGCCACCGTCACACCTGTCCCTGCTTGCGTCAAATCGGAAAGCTCAGGCGCATAGCATCCGTCAACAAAGACCAGCCGGATCGCTCCGGGAATCAAGAACTTCTCGATGTCGCTCGGTGTCAATCTGGCAAAGGAGTCGACTGCATGGAAGCCGTGCAGATACAACGGCGACAAATCGGTGAAGCGCCAGTCATCATGCTTGGCTGAGGGAAAATTCAGGACTTCGGCATGTTCCAATGCCTCCAGGCGGATACGCTCCAGCCAGCCCTCCGATTTGACGGCCTTGCCGAGCAACAACTGCTCGAAGCATTGTTCTTTGGTCAGACTCACGCTGCCTCCCTGAGCCAGTCGTAGCCGCGTGCCTCCAGTTCCAGCGCGAGCTCCTTGCCGCCAGTTCTGACGATGCGCCCACCATCCATTACATGCACATAATCCGGCACGATGTAGTTCAGCAAACGCTGGTAATGCGTCACCATCACCACCGCATTGTCGGATGAGAGCAGGCTGTTCACACCCTTAGCCACGATCCTCAATGCATCGATGTCGAGGCCGGAATCGGTCTCGTCGAGGATCGCGAGGCGCGGCTCCAGCAGCGCCATCTGCAGAATCTCGTTGCGCTTCTTCTCGCCACCGGAAAAGCCTTCGTTGACGCTGCGGTCGAGGAACTCCGCGCTCATTTCGAGCAACTTCATCTTCTCGCGCACGAAGTCGTCGAACTCGAGCGGGTCCAGTTCCTCCTGGCTACGCTGCGCCTGCAGCGTGTTGTAGGCCATGCGCAGAAACTGGCTGTTGGGCACGCCGGGAATTTCGATCGGGTACTGGAACGCGAGAAACACACCGGCGAGCGCCCGCGCTTCCGGGGCCATCTCGAACAGATCCTGCCCGTCGAGTTGCGCCATGCCCGCCGTCACCACGTAGGCCGAGTGACCTGCCAGCACCTTGGCGAACGTGCTCTTGCCCGAGCCATTCGGCCCCATGATGGCGTGTACTTCACCGCTCTTCACTGTAAAGTCCAGGCCTTTCAAAATGCCAATGCCGTTCACGCTTGCGCATAGCCCGCGTACTTCGAGTATGGTTTTGCTGTCCTGGTAAATCATCCGACACTCCCTTCGAGTCTAAAACTGAGGAGCTTGGTCGCCTCGACCGCAAACTCCATCGGTAATTGTTGAAATACGTCTTTGCAGAATCCGTTGATGATCATCGACACCGCTTCCTCGGCGCCGATGCCGCGCTGCGCGAAGTAGAACAACTGGTCCTCGCCGATCTTCGAAGTCGATGCCTCGTGCTCAACTTTGGCGGTGTTGTTACGCACCTGGATATAGGGGAAGGTGTGGGCGCCGGACTGGTCGCCAATCAGCATCGAGTCGCATTGCGAATAATTACGCGCACTGGCGGCGGCGGGCATAATTTTGACCAGCCCTCGATAGCTGTTATTGGAGTGGCCGGCCGAGATGCCTTTGCTGACGATGGTACTGCGTGTGTTTTTGCCGATGTGGATCATCTTGGTGCCGGTGTCGGCCTGCTGGTAGTGGTTGGTGACCGCGACCGAATAGAACTCGCCGACTGAGTTGTCGCCGCGCAGCACGACGGACGGATATTTCCAGGTGATCGCCGAGCCGGTCTCGACCTGGGTCCAGGAAATGCGCGAGTTGACACCTTTGCACAGGCCGCGCTTGGTGACGAAGTTGTAAATACCGCCGACGCCGTTTTCGTCACCCGCGTACCAGTTCTGCACTGTCGAATACTTGATGTCGGCGTTGTCGAGCGCAACCAGCTCGACCACC
>JAYVKW010000064.1:0-13728 GCA_043768015.1 Gallionella sp. | reverse complement strand
CTCCCTTTCATTTTTCCGGCAGCTTTGATTAACCGCGAATATTTCGGCGATGGCTCGATGCGGCAGATCGCGCCTATCAGTCCCGCGCTGCATCTAGGTGCGACACGCGTGCTGATCATTGGTGTGACCGTGAACAGCTATGACGAACGGCCAGACCGCACCAATATTAACGAGTACCCTTCCCTGGCGAGGATTGCCGGGCATGCCCTGAACAGTATTTTTCTCGATAGCATGGCCGTGGATATGGAACGGTTGAACAAGATCAACGATCTGGTCGCGATCATGCCGGACGAGATGCGTGAGCGTGCCAATCTCAGGCATGTTGACGTGCTGGTTATGTCGCCCAGCCAACCGATCGATAAAATTGCCGAGCGCCACGCGGCAGAATTGCCCTGGACGATACGCCTGTTGTTGCGCTTGATCGGCGCGAGACAGCACAGCGGCGGGACGCTGGTGAGCTATTTGCTATCCGAGAAAAAGTTCTGCCGCGCGTTGATCGATCTGGGTTATCAGGATGCATTAAAACGGCGCGACGAAATCATGGGCTTTCTTGATGTGAAACCGCGTCAGGATGTAGACATGCCACAATGACGACAGGAATGGTGGGCGCGCGCACCTGGCAGTTGCTGAATCTATTGGCGGACGGTGAATTTCATTCCGGCGAGGTGTTGGCAAACCGGCTGGGGGTGTCGCGCGCCAGTGTATTCAATGCGCTGGCCGGAGTTGCGGACTACGGTGTGCTGCTGCAACGGATACGCGGCCGCGGTTATCGTCTGGCGCGCCCGTGGCAACGGCTGGAACGGGATGAAATATTGTATTGGCTGGGCTACGAAAATCTTTTGATGGAACCACTAGCCATTCGACTAAGCGAGCAAACAACACTCGCCAAGTCGCTGGTTATGTCCGGGCACCCGAAGGATGCCGCGCAGTTCGATATCGAGATATTGCCGCAAGCCGCTTCCAGCAATACCTTGCTGTTGCAGCGTGCCGCTCTGGATGTCGCTGACGGAGGTGCGCCCGGCGGTCGTGTACTGGCGGTGGAGTTGCAGACGGCCGGGCGCGGAAGGAGGGGGCGGACTTGGCAGTCTGGTCTGGGTAGCTCACTGACTTTTTCGTTGTTGTGGCGCTTTGATTGCGGCTTGAATGCCTTGTCCGGATTGAGTTTGGCGGCAGGCGTGGCGATTGTGCGCGCACTGGACAAGCTGGGTGCGCAAGGCGTGCAGTTGAAATGGCCAAATGACATTTTGACTGAGCAGGGCAAATTGGCCGGCGTGCTCATCGAGGCACAAGGCGATATGCTCGGGCCCAGTGCGGTGGTGATCGGCATTGGCTTGAATTGCACTTTGCCCGCCAGTCTGGCGCCACAGATCGGCCAGCCGGCAGGTGCGCTGGATGAAGTATGTGCGGTGATGCCGACACGCAACCAGTTGCTGGCCGTCCTGTTACAGGAATTGGCGCGCGTGTTGCGGCAGTTCGCGCAGGGTGGGTTTGCCGCATTGCGCGAGGAGTGGGAGCGATATCATATCTATCAGGACAGGCCGATCCAGCTGCAAATGGCGGATGGACAGACTGTGAGCGGCATGGTGCGCGGGGTCAGCGAGAGCGGGGAGTTATGTCTGGAAACCGCACAGGGGATGCGGCGTTTCAATTCAGGAGAAGTTGGGGTGCGGTTGCGAGACGGTGGTGCGGAGCACTCGGGTGCGGGAGCAACCGCATCGCACCCCCTCCCGCAGCGGGAGGGTGGCAGCGAAGCTGCCGGGCACCCACCGGCGTACTCCTCGCGGGTGCAAATCTGGCCTATCGGCTAACGTGTCGGGGGTGCGGCGATGATAAACCTTGAAAAAATACCTGCCACAGAGGACACAGAGATCAAAGCGGGGGCTTTTTCTCTGTGCGCTCTGTGTCCTCTGTGGCTAGAGTTGCGATAATTAAGGATGAAGTTACTAATCGATGCAGGAAACACACGTATCAAGTGGGCATTGGTAGACGGCGATGACTGGGTGCGCAACGGGGTAATATCTGTCGAGCAAGCGGGCGAGTTGCCGCAACAATTTGCCGACGTGCGGAATATTCAGCAAATTTGGGTGAGCAATGTCGCCGGGGAAGAAATCTCGCAGCATATTCGCAATATAAGTGTCGGCCAGCCTCATTTTATCGTTGCAAGGGAGTCGCAGTGCGGCGTGCGCAATGGCTATTCCAACGCATCCCAACTTGGCAGTGACCGGTGGGCGGCATTGATTGCGACATGGCATCTGGTGCAAGGGAAATGCCTGGTGGTGAACAGCGGCACGGCGACCACAATAGATACCTTGTCCGAGCGGGGCGAATTTCTCGGTGGCTTGATTCTGCCCGGCGTGGAGCTGATGCAGCGCAGTCTGGTTGCCGCAACAGATCAGTTGAAATCAGGACGGGTGGAATCAGGGCGGGGAGAGTACGGGCCGTTCCCGCTGAATAGCGCCGACGCCTTATACAGCGGCGCGATTCAAGCCAGTTGCGGCGCGATAGAGCGGCAATATACTTTGCTTAACGATGACAGCGCGACGGTGATCTTGAGTGGCGGGGCAGCGGGGCTATTGCAGCGACACCTTAACCAAAAACATTTCAGTGTGCCGCCGCGCGTCGTGGACAATCTGGTGCTGCAAGGGCTGTTGTTAATGGCTCAGGAAGCGAACGCGTGATGAGAAATTTATTCTGGATATTATTGTTGGGGAATGCGATTTTATTCGCGGTGATGCAGCGCGGTGGGTCAGGCTGGGGCGCACCAGGGGTAGCAGCGCAACCTTATCTGCACGGGGAAATGATCCGCCTGATGCCTGCGCCGCAAAACGCGCCGGCCAAGGCTGTGCCTGTACCTGTACCTGCGCCGATTCCGGTTCCGGCATTAGCCGTGTCAGTTCCGGTTCCGATGGCGCCTGCGCCAGTTTCGGCATCGTCCCCGTCGAACCTGAAGCTCTCGCTGAATATGGATGAGCCGGCGGCAGCGAAACTAGGTGCGCTGACCTGCCTGGAGTGGGGCGATTTTTCAGGTCCGGATTTGACGCGCGCTACAGCTGCGTTATCCGCCTTGCAGTTAGCCGATAAATTAGGCCAACGCCAGGTTGAGCGCGAAATAGGTTATTGGGTGTATATCCCTCCGCTGAGGAACAAGGCTGCGGTCAACCGGAAAATCGCCGAACTCAAGGCGTTGGGGGTCAAGGAATATTTTGTGGTGCAAATTCCAGGACATTGGCTGAATGCTATTTCACTGGGTGTGTTCAAGACGCGGGATGCGGCACAGAATTTTCTCCATGGCTTGCAGGCTAAAGGTGTGCGCACCGCGCGGGTTGGGGCGCGGGACAGCAAGCTTAAAGCCACCCTATTCATGTTGAACAGGGTGGATGCTGCGACGCAGGCTAAATTGACTGCAATGCAAAAAGATTTTGCCGGAACTGAGCTGAGCAATGTTCCCTGCGCATTGACAAGGTAGGGTGAAATCCGGAGAATGCCGCGCTCTCTGCAGAGATGTAACTCAGGGCGGTGATATAGCTCAGGTGGTTAGAGCGCAGCACTCATAACGCTGAGGTCGGTGGTTCAAATCCACCTATCACCACCAAAAACCAATCCAACCTATCACCAAATAATCGGTGCTACAGCGTGCCCCATAGCGAGCCCAAGAAATTCCATATTAAAACTTTCGGCTGCCAGATGAACGAGTATGACTCGGACAAGATGGCGGATTTGCTGCGCGCCTATGAAGGTATGGAGGCGACCGACAAGCCGGAAGAGGCCGATGTCATTTTGTTCAATACCTGTTCGATACGCGAGAAGGCCGAAGAAAAGGTGTTCTCTGATCTGGGCCGGGTGCGTCCGCTCAAACTGGCCAAACCCGATTTGCTGATAGCCGTGGGCGGCTGCGTGGCCAGCCAGGAAGGCGCGGCAATTCTGAAGCGCGCGCCTTATGTGGATGTGGTGTTCGGCCCGCAGACCTTGCATCGCTTGCCGCAATTGTTGCAGGCGCGCCGGGATACCGGCCGTGCGCAAGTGGACATCAGTTTTCCTGAGATCGAAAAATTCGATCATTTGCCGACCCCGCAAACCACCTCCGGCACGGCGTATGTGTCTATCATGGAAGGTTGCAGCAAATACTGCACCTTCTGCGTCGTGCCCTATACGCGGGGCGAAGAAGTCTCGCGCCCGTTGGCTGATGTGATGCGTGACGTGCGGGAGTTGGCTGCGCAAGGCGTGAAAGAGGTGACGCTGCTGGGCCAAAATGTGAATGCCTACTGCGGCACCGGCGATGATGGCGATACCGTTGATTTTGCTTTTCTGCTGCAGGCCTTGGCTGGACTAGATGGGATCAACCGCTTGCGCTTTACCACCTCACATCCCAAGGATATGACGCAACGGCTGATCGATGTGTATGCAACCACGCCCAAGCTGGTCAGCCATTTGCACCTGCCGGTGCAATCCGGATCGGATCGCATTCTGGCGGCGATGAAACGCGGCCACACCGCGCTGGAATATAAATCCATCATCCGCAGGATGCGCGCGGCACGCCCCGATATTTGCATCACCTCGGATTTTATCGTGGGTTTTCCCGGCGAGACCGAGCAGGATTTCGAGGCCACCATGAAGCTGATCGACGAGGTGGGTTTCGACAACAGCTTCAGTTATCTGTATAGCCCGCGTCCCGGCACACCCGCCGCCGAGCTGCGCGACGATACCCCGCACGAGGTCAAGGCGCTGCGCCTGAAACGTTTGCAAGACCGCATTGCCGCGCAAGAGGACAGTGTGGCGCAGGCAATGCTGGGCACGACACAACGTGCTTTGGTCGAAGGCGTGTCGAAAAAAGATGCGCAAGAATTGGCCGCGCGCACCGACAACAATCGTGTGGTGAATTTCAGCGGCGCGGCAAGCCTGATCGGCGGCTTCGTTGAGGTGAAAATCACCCGGGTGGTGCGCCACACGTTGCGCGGCGAGCTGGTATAGAGTGCAACATGAAAGGCAAACTTTCGTCCCATAAGCTTTCCTTGGCGGTGCAATATGCCAGCGGCGCGCAGCACTTGCCGACCCGCGCGCAATTGCGGCGTTGGGTCAAAGTCGCGCTGCAACGCGAAGCAAGCATCACCTTGCGCATCGTCGACGAACCGGAAGGGCGCGAATTGAACAAAAATTATCGCGGCAAGGATTACGCCACCAACGTGCTGACTTTTGTGTACGACGATGCCGGGCCGTTGCATGGCGATGTGGTCATCTGCGCGCCGGTAGTGGAGCGTGAAGCGGCCGCGCAGCACAAGGATTTGCTGGCGCATTACGCGCATCTCACCCTGCACGCCGCGCTGCATTTGCAAGGCTGTGAGCACGAGAATGATGCTGATGCCGCCGGGATGGAAGCATTGGAAACCGCGCTAATGGTAAAATTGCGCTACCCTGATCCTTATCGGACATGACACACCCACGCAATGGACTCACCCGGAAGCAATAAACCCAGTCTGTTGGAGCGTCTTTCCACGATGTTGCTGCGCGAGCCGGAAGACCGCGAGCAACTCGTCGCGCTGCTGCATTCCGCTTATGAACGCAACCTGCTGGATGCCGACGCGCTATCCATGATGGAAGGCGTGATGCAAGTTTCCGAACGGCAGGTGCGCGAAATCATGATTCCGCGCGCACAAATGGATGTCATCGACATCAGTCAGCCGCCGGAGGAATTCATTCCTTTTGTTATAGCGACGGCCCACTCGCGTTTCCCGGTGGTGGACGGCGACAAGGACAACATCATCGGCATCCTGCTGGCAAAAGATTTATTGCGTTATTACGCCGGGGAAGAATTCGATGTGCGCGACATGTTGCGCCCCGCCGTTTTTGTGCCGGAAGCCAAACGCCTCAACGTGCTGCTGCGCGACTTCCGCAGCAACCGCAACCACATCTCGCTGGTGGTGGACGAATACGGCGGTGTGTCCGGCATGGTGACCATCGAAGACGTGCTGGAACAAATCGTTGGCGACATTGAGGACGAATACGATTTTGACGATGATGAAGACAACATCATCGCGGATGCCGCCGGACAATATCGCGTCAAAGCCGACACCGAGATAGCCGATTTTAATGCCGCGCTCGGCACGGAATTCAGCGACGAAGAATGCGACACGGTAGGCGGGTTGGTGCTCAAAGCCGCCGGACAATTGCCCAAGCGCGGCGATCGCATCCACATCGGCGAACTCATGTTTACCGTGCTGCGGGCGGATAGCCGCAGGCTATATTCCATGCTGGTCGAACGGAAAAAACCTGCGGCAAGAAAAGTTTAACCACTCCTTTCTAAGTTATTGCACCAAGCGGGTCTTTTATGGCCATTCCCATAGCCTCTACTACAGTGGTCAGACTGGGTTATTTGGTATATTGTCCGTCTGCCATGCCTTTGGGATAGTTGCAGCCTATGAAATTTGGCTGTTGCTGCACTACTATTCAAACAGAACGAAAGCGTCTCCACAATTAAATCAAGCAGGGAAGCAAGTTATGTTATTTGATCAATTTGATCGGGAAGTTTTTGCCAGCGGCCAGCAGATTTTCAAGCATGGAGACGTTGGCGATTGCGCCTACCTCATTGAGGAAGGCATGGTCGAGGTTTTGGTTGTAAAGCAGGACACGGAGCATCGCATCAGGCTGATAGGCAAAGGCGAGTTGTTTGGCGAGGTATCCTTAATTGACTATCAGCCCCGTACGGCAACGGTAAGGGCGGTGGAGAGAACAGTGCTGGTGCCTATTCCGCGCAAGCTGATGGAAGGGTTGTTGGAAAAAAGTGACCCGGTTTTGCGTCATTTGTTGCTGGTCATTCTGGATCGCTTCAGGAATAGGAACGATGGCTCGGCGTTGTCAGCGGGAAGTGCTGTAGTTTCACCGGAACAATCCAAGCGCCGCAGCATCGTGAAGGGTGAGGCGACGCAAAAACTATCTCTCGCCCACGGCATGAAGCGCGCCTTAACACATGAAGAATTCCAGCTTTATTACCAACCGATTTGCAGTCTTGCCGATGGGGGTGTCGCCGGATTCGAATCGCTGATTCGATGGCATCATCCAATCGACGGCCCGATACAGCCCAATGATTTTCTATGGATAGCAGAGCAAACCGGCTTGATACATGAAATTGGTCTTTGGACCCTTGAACGCGCGTGCAGAGACTGGAAGACGCTAAGGCAATTCACGGATTATGCAACGCCATTTGTCAGCGTCAATTTGTCGGCAGTTCAATTGAGTAATGAAATGTTGGTGGAAGATGTGCAGGCCATCATGGCGAGTCAAAATATGAATCCCGCAGAATTGAAGCTGGAGCTGACCGAAACAGTCATGGTCGAGCATCCTGAAATTGCGTTGAGGATTATGCGCAGGCTGATCGATTTGGGTTGCAGCCTTGCGCTCGATGATTATGGCGCCGGCCATTCCGGGTTGAGACATTTGCAGCGCTATCCCCTCGGCACGCTAAAGATCGATGGTGCTTTCGTCGAACCCATCCTGGCCTCTGCGCAAAGCCTGGAAATTGTGCGCTCTTCAGTTGCATTGGCGCACTCGCTGGGCATGAGTGTGGTTGCCGAATGTGTTGAAACCGAAGGTGTGAGGGCAAAGCTCGTGGAGATGAAGTGTGACTTCGGGCAAGGCTGGTATTTTGGCAGGCCCGCCACGTTGCAGGAACTGGTACTGCGTTACTCAAAAACATAGTGATGATTTAAAACTGCTCGTTCTCTCCCAAATACCGCCACTGACCAACTGGTAAATCCCCCAATTTGACCTTGCCGATGCGGATGCGCTTCAGCCCGCTGACCTTTAATCCGACCAGTTCACACATGCGCCGTATCTGACGTTTTTTTCCTTCGTGCAGAACGAAGCGCAACTGGTCTTCGTTCTGCCAGGTCACCTTGGCGGGCTTGAGATATTCGCCGTCCAGTTTCAGTCCTTGGTTGAGCAAGGCCAGCCCGCTGTCTTCCAGTTTTCCTTGCACGCGCACCAGATATTCCTTGTCTACTTTGGATTCTTCCCCGATCAGTTGCTTGGCGATGCGGCCATCCTGGGTGAGCACCAGCAAGCCCTGCGAGTCAATATCCAGACGGCCTGCGGGGGCGAGGCCGAGGAACTGGCTGCGATGAAATCGCAGCGGCGATCGATCCTCCCCCCAGCGCGTCGCGTCATCCAGCAAGGTGATGGCCGGTTTGTAGTTATGCTCGGCTTGCCCGGATACGTAGCCGACCGGCTTGTTGAGCAAGATCGTCACACGCTGCTGCTGGGTGCTTTGCGCTGCGCTACGCAATGTCACTTGCTGGGTGGGATAGACCTTGCTGCCCAGTTCACTGACGATTTCTCCGTCCACTTCCACCCAGCCTTTTTCGATATAGCCATCCGCTTCGCGGCGTGAGCACAGGCCGAGTTCGGACATGCGTTTGGAGAGGCGGATTTTTTCCATGAGAATCTTGCGCTGACAGTTGTGTAGGGCGCGATTTACTCATAAATCAGTCAATAAGGAAACAGGCCTCATCGCTCCTGAGCTTCGAATGGGAGCGGATTCAACTTTGGAGTAGCGAAACATGTCGCCGTTTTCCCGGGGAGAAAGCCAAATGGATTCCGATTTAGAGATTCCCTTCAGTAGCTGTGGCTGATTCCCACGGCGAATGACCACGGCGCGGTCAATTGACCTGTGCCGACGACACCCGGCTCGGTGTTGGCGTACTGCAGCAGGGCGATTTGCACAAAGCTGTACAGATTGGTTTTTGGCGCGACTACGAAGCTCAGACCGGGGCTAAGGTTCAGGCTATGCCCACCGGAGGCGGGATTGGCATTCAGCCCGGTGTCGCGATTTTTGAATTGTGTATTCAGCTGCAGCAAGCCGGTGAGTGTGGGCGCAAACGCGTAATGTGCACCCATATCCAGATTCAGCGAATTGCCCGGGCGATAATTGTCGCGCGTGCTCATGGCAGATTGCACCTGCCCGCTGACAAACCAGCCCCACGGCGAATCTTCAATATCACGATGGTAGTACGTGCCTAGCAGCAGGTCGGTGCTGCCCGTGCCGGGTTGGCTGGAGCGCTCTAATGGATATGGATTGGGGACACCGGGATCAGCTAATACCGGGTTCATGTGCTTGTTGATCGCGCCGGTGGGCAGCTTGACGCCGAACATCATGCCGCTGCCCGCATGGTGTTCGGCAGAATCGAATTTATACTTGCCAATCACGCGTACATCGCCCAGCCCATTGAATTTGGCTTGTTGAGACATCCACCCGCCGTTGTAATCGTAGGTGTGAGTATGGTCGCGCATCACCAAGGGCAGGTCCAATGCAACATTCCATTTCTGGTCGATGGAGTAATCGAGGTCCAGATTCAGCATTTGATTGATGGTACGCAGGTTTTCGATTTCGCCTTGGCTGCTACCGTTTGGCGTGGCAGCGGCGATTTTTCCATAACCGCTACGCAGGGTGTTGGCGTTGGCGTATGAATAGCGCAAATCGACACGCAAGACATCATCATTCACCAAGCTTTGCGTATCCCAATGGGTATTCACGGAGCAGAACGACGAGCCGCAAGAAGCATAGACATTGGTGGTGACTAGCAGTGCAACGAACAGCAGTTTGGTTTTCATTTGGGTTGTCACTGTTAAAATTCAGAGCGGCCATTGTATAAAATTTATCGTGACTGTCCATGCGGCATATTATCGCACCTTGCCTGTGTAAAACGACTTCATGCGGTTAACGGCACGCTCAACGAATCGGTTATGCTGCGCGGGTTTTGCAACACATCAGGTGGTGGACTTCTGTATGGGCTTATTGAAGAACGATTATGGCTGGGCATTGCTCGCCGGATTGGGCTGCGTGTTCGGCTTCGAACCGTTCGGAATTTTTCCGATTCCGGTGTTGGCACTCGCCGTCTTGTTTACGCTTTGGCAGCGTGCCGCCACGCCACGCAAGGCAGCATGGGTGGGCTTCGCTTTCGGGCTGGGATTGTTCGGTGCAGGCATCGGCGGGATTTATATCGCGATGCACGTGTATGGCGATATGCCGTTGCTGCTTGCGCTGCTGGCGACGCTGCTGTTCTCGGCATTCTGGGCGCTTCTTCCCGCCCTGGCGGGCTATGCACAGGCACACATTTCCGGGGCGACTTCTGGGGCGAATGGACTGCGGATCATGCTGGTCATGCCCGCTGTATGGGCGCTGCTGGAATGGTTTCGCGGCCTGCTGGTTACCGGCTTCCCGTGGCTGACGCTGGGCTATGCGCAGAGCGACACTCCGTTGGCAGGCTACGCGCCGGTGTTCGGCGTGTATGGCGTTTCGCTGGCAATGGCAATCAGTGCGGGCTTGCTGGCGTGGTTGTTTGCGAGAGTGTGGAGCGGGCGCATATTCACATCACCTTCCGGGAACGGGGAACGGGGACGATGGGTGCTTGCCTTGTCGGTCTTGCTGCTGCTCTGGGTCACAGGCGCACTGCTGCGCACGGTCGCATGGACACAAAAGTTCGGTGAACCGTTCAGCGTGGCACTGGTACAGGGGAACATCGCGCAGAACCTCAAATTTAATGAAGATGCGCTGGTGGGCACGCTGGAAACCTATCGTCGTCTGGTCTCGCAAAGTGAGGCGCGGCTCACCGTGCTGCCGGAAACTGCGCTGCCCTTGCTGCGCCACGAGGTACCGCCCACTCTGGTTGAGCAGCTGGGCAACCATGCGCGCCAAAACGGTGGCGATGTGCTGATTGGTTCCTTTGAGCGCGATCATGGCAGCTACTACAACAGCGTATTTACGCTGGGTGCGGCTGACGAACAACATTACCGCAAGCAACATCTGGTGCCGTTCGGAGAATTCATCCCGCTGCGTCCGTTGCTGGGCTGGTTCATCAACGGTGTGCTCAACATCCCGATGGGCGATCTGGCGCGCGGCGATGCGCTACAAGCCCCGCTCGACATCGCCGGGCAGCGGGTCGCGGTGAACATCTGCTACGAGGATGTATTTGGCGAAGAAATCATCCGCGCGCTACCGCAAGCCACGCTGCTGGTCAACGTGACCAACGATGCCTGGTACGGTAATTCTCCCGTGGCAGCGCAGCACAACCAGATCGCCCAGCTGCGCGCACTGGAAAGCGGACGCATGATGCTGCGCGCCACCAACACCGGCGTCACTTCCATCATCGGTGCGGACGGCAAAGTATTGCAGCAGCTGCCGCAACATATGGAGGCAGTGTTGCAGGGTCAGGCGCAGGGCTATGAGGGCTACACGCCCTATGCGCGCTGGGGAAATGCGGCGGTGCTGCTGCTGATTGCGCTGATGCTGGCGGGGGCGCTGGGGAAACGGTGGGGAAGCTTTGCAAGAAATACAAAATGAAAATTCATGAAGCAGGGGTACGGCGCGCCATGCCCACGCGTGAGATGTAATCAAAAGCGCCGCCATGGATCGCTGCGTCATAATCAGCGGCTTGCCGGGCTATAAAATAAATACGAAATATTGGGGTATGGTGACAGGCGATCCTTTCACTTTTACGTCTCAGTGATTTCGTGTTACGATTCAATAAGGTAAATTAAGGCGCCTGTGCTATGAACCGGGGCGTTTGCGCTGTTGGCGGACACCCCTGATTTTAGCGTAGCACACAAGTAGCGGAAGACGCATGGTCGAGAAACCGTTGCCAGCAGAGCAGTAACAGGCGGCAACATTTTTATTAAATGAAGGGTGAAAATAAGTGAATACATTTTGGCTGATAGCCGCTGGCTTGATTGTCGTTATTGCGGTTGCATTACTATTCGTGCTGTTGCCGTCGTTGCGCAAGACGCAAAAGGAAGCCCTGCAAGCCCCGAGCGGTTTGGTGGCCATACTTGCGGGGAACCAGGCACCGGTGATCGTGGCCGGCATAGCAATTTCCTTATTTGCGATTGCCCTGTACCTCGCTTGGAGCAAACCGGTTATCACCACGCCCAGCCCGTCCCAGATAGCGCAAAATGCCCCGATGGCACCCGAACACATCGAAATGATAAAAGGATTGAACGCGCGACTGGAGCAGAATCCTGGCGATGGCAAGGGTTGGTCTATGCTGGCGCGTTCTTATGCGGTGCTGGGGCGCTATCAGGAATCTGCGGCAGCTTATGATAAAGCGACCAATCTGATTCAAAACGATGCCGCGCTGCTGGTCGACTATGCCGACGTATTAGCGATGGCAAACGAGAAGAGCTTGCAAGGCAAGCCGCTGGAGCTGATCCAAAGCGCGCTTAAAATCGACCCCAACAATAACAAAGCTTTGCTGTTGAGCGGCAAGGCGGCATACCAGATCGGGGATTACGTCCACGCAGTCGGCTATTTTGAGAAACTGCTACAGTTGTTGCCGCCGGATTCGCCGCAAGCCAAGCAAATCAGCGACAATATTGCCCAAGTACGCGCACAGGAAACGGGCAAACAGCCGCTAGTCAAAGGCGAAGCGCAGTCGGCTACCGGCGGGGCACAGATCTCCGGTGTGGTAAGTCTGAGCCCGGCGCTGGCGGGGAAAGTGACCCCGACCGATACCGTGTTTGTGTTCGCCAAGGCAGTGTCCGGGCCGCCCATGCCTATCGCCGTGATTCGTGCTCAAGTCAAAGACTTGCCGCAAAAATTCATTCTTAACGATTCGATGGCGATGATGCCGACGATGAAGTTATCGAACTTTCAGGAGGTGGTGGTTAGCGCGAAAATTTCCAAGTCCGGCAATGCTACGCCGCAAAGCGGCGACTTAAGAGGCGAAGTTGCGCCGGTCAAGGTCGGCGCTAACAATGTGCAACTGGTGATCGACAAAGTCGTTCCATAGGCTGGGTCAATAAACCCGGACTGCAAGCCTGATCGTTCTCATCCCGGACATCCACGCTGACCTAAATATGGAAACTATATTACCAAGACTGAAAACAGCTTTTTGGTATTCTGGATTCGCCCGTAACGCAAGCCAGGTATATCGCCTGGCGGGAATGAGTTCTGCTTGTCCAGCTCGGTGGCGGCGATAGGCCAGTGACTGGGAAGCCCTTCCCGGAACTTGCGCTAACCGACTTGGGCGGTATCCATACATCCATTCCGTGGCAAGCTGCTGGTACTTAATGTGCGCGCGGCTTGGTGTCCGCCCTGCCGCAGAGAAGGATCCGGCTTGGAACGGCTCAGCAAAAGCGCGGGCGGCAGGCGCATCGTGGAGGCAAGCACAATATCTACCGACAACGATGCGAACGCGGTGCGGGAATCCCTGATCTCGAACGGCATCACTCACCTCGACTCATAGATACGCCCCAACATTTTTGACGCGCTGGCGGGCCTATCCGGAAACGCTTCTGATCACACCTGATGACAAAATAGCGCGCAGGATCGTGGCGGAGCGGGACTGGAGCAGTGCCGCCATGCTTGCTAGCTGCCGGAAGTGTTTTATCAGGGCAGGGCGCGACAGCGGGATACAGCCGCTCCCCATGGCAGAATAATGATGATTCGGAAACTGATTGCGGCGTACAATTAAAACTGTGAATACATTCTTTTTGAGGAAGTTGCAATGAACCTCGCTATGCCCGAAATCGCCGTCCAGACTCGCGTTGATAAAGAGATTGCCCCACAACTGGCGGCGGAACAGACCAGCTCTGAGGTACCTCTTCGGGTCAAGGGATTTCTGGCATTCGCCGCAGTAGTGATTTATGCGGTACTGTTTACCACTTTTACTTTTAATAAAAAGGCGGAGCTGGTAAACGAGTTCGAGCACTTGCAGGATCTCTATAAAGTCGAGGAGGGCCTCA
>JAYVKW010000063.1:0-3100 GCA_043768015.1 Gallionella sp. | reverse complement strand
TCCTGAGCTTCCTCGGTGTTTAACTTGGCCAGGCGCATCCCCGGTTCGAGCTGCGCTGCCGCTTGTACAAAGGCGGGAGCCATCATGCGGCAGGGGCCGCACCACGGCGCCCAGAAATCCACCAGCACGGGAATGTCGTTGCGGTTGATGTGCTGCGTAAAATTGCCGTTGCCCAGTTCTGTGGGGTGCGCATCGAACAAGGTTTTTTTGCACTTGCCGCAAGTAGGTTGGTTGTGCAACTTGTCGGCAGGTACGCGATTCACACCGTCGCAATGCGGGCAGACGATGTGCAGTGAGTCACTCATCACAGACTCCAAGAATTACCGAATAAGATGAATATTGCGCTGCGGTTGAAATTTTCAAGGGGCTATTTTATGAAGCGCATCGACAGATCAATGGACTCGACGTCTTTGGTCAAGCTGCCGATCGAGATGCGTTCCACCCCGGTCAGCGCGACTTCACGTAGATTTTCTATTGTGATGCCGCCAGATGCTTCCAGTTCGGCGCGTTTGCCGGTGTGCTGCACTGCGGCGCGCAAATTATCCAGATCGAAGTTGTCGAGCAGTATCAGTTTTGCTCCGGCATGCAAAGCCTCATCCAGCTGCGCCAGGTTTTCCACTTCGATTTGTACGCTGATGCCCGGCTTGGCCAGGCGGAACGCTTGTTCCAGCACGGGCTTGATGCCTCCTGCTGCGGCGATGTGGTTTTCCTTAAGCAAAATCCCGTCGAACAAACCGATACGCTGGTTATATCCGCCACCCACACGCACCGCATATTTTTGCGCCTGGCGCAATCCGGGCAGGGTCTTGCGCGTATCCATGATTTTGACGTTGATTCCAGTCACCGCATCCACGTAGAGTCTGGTGCGCGTAGCTGTGCCGGACAGGGTTTGCAGGAAATTCAATGCGCTGCGTTCAGCGCCAAGCAAAGCACGCGCGTTACCTTGAATCTCGCACAGCGTTTGCCCTGCGCTTATCCAGTCGCCGTCTTTTGCCAGCCAGTTGATCGTGCAGTTCGGGTCTTGTCTGCGAAAACATGCATCGAACCATTGCGTGCCGCATAACACACCGTGTTGCCGAGTGCTGATATGCGCGGTTGAGATCAGTGTCGCGGGCAACAGTTGCGCGCTCAAGTCGCCGGTGTATATGTCTTCATCAAACGAGTGGGTGACATTGCGGTGGATGTGTGAGGCGAGCTCGGGCTCAAGCATGGGTACTCCTCTGAGCGGTTTGAAAGAGACGCGGATTAACCCAGGCTGACTATCTTGAAAATCTGTGACGGGCTGCTAGAACCCGTAATAAACTTGTCCGCCAACGGCGTTATTCGGATTGCCGTTGGAAAATTCCCTGAGCACGTAGCCCCGGGCTTTGAGGTTTTTATCGAGCTTATAACTTACATAAGCGCTAAGCTCCTGCTGCTTTACTCCCGTTGAAGACGAGTTTTTGGATAAGCTCATATCGACACCCGTGCTGGTTTGCTCGGTGAATTGATAGACACCCCCGAACGATCCATACAGCATCGGGTTCAGCGTAATTCCAGTCTGGTCGCCCAGAACCTTGGAACCCAGCGAGCCTTTTGCGGTGAATTTGTCCAAGCTTTGATAAACATCCATCTGCGCCGCGTAGTCGTTCCGACTGAAGCCGAAAACTTTGCTTTTATCTGCCCTATTGACTTTAACTTTGCCGGTTAGATTAACCTCAGGGGTGGATGCACTACCCGCATAGAGGTTATAGCTAGCCGCTGCTTCGGTGTCACTTAAACCAGATTGCGTGCTGCCAATGGTGCCGTCTGTTCTAATGCGCCCAATCTCGGGAGCCACACCTCCTGTACCGGAAATGCCGGCAGGCACAGTGAATTTAAACACCCAGGGACCGGCTTGGTATTTATTGGAACCGGAGTCAAATCCGCTGGACAGGCTGAAACGCTGATCGTCAGCCCATACCGCCGAAGCGGCAAACGCCATCGCCAATCCCAAGGTGCTAGCCGCTAAGGCTGTTAAAATTTTGTTCTTCATGTCGTGCTCTTCCAGATTTTCGGCGCCCTGGATAATTATCCCGTACCAGGAAAACCATCAGTTGAGTCGACGACATTATACGATAGGCAGACGATTTTTTCCCGGAAAAGCAAACCCCAGGGGATTTTTCTCCGGCCACTTGAAATCGGCCACTACTCCCTCCACTTAAGAAACAATAACCTACGAAGGAGTCAGCATGCGTTTCGACAAATTTACCACAAAGTTCCAGCAAGCCCTGTCCGATGCCCAGAGTCTGGCAGTGGGCGCGGATAACCAGTTCATCGAGCCGCAGCATCTGTTGCTGGCTTTGCTCAACGATGCCGAAAGCGGCGCAGCCTCATTGTTGGCGCGTGCCGGTGGCAATGTCGCGCCGTTAAAGGCCGCGTTGAAAGAGGCGGTGGAGCGCCTGGCCAAGGTGGAAGGACACGGTGGCGAAGTGCAGGTCGGGCGCGACCTGTCCAATCTGTTGAATTTAACCGACAAGGCCGCACAGAAGCGCGGCGATGAGTTCATCGCCTCGGAAATGTTCCTGCTCGCGGCTTGCGATGACAAGGGCGAAACCGGACGCTTGCTCAAACAGCATGGCGTGGCGCGTGCGCCGCTGGAGCAGGCCATCACCACGGTGCGCGGCGGCGAGTCGGTCGGCAGCGCCGAGTCCGAAGGCCAGCGCGAATCGCTGAAAAAATACACCATCGATCTGACCGAGCGCGCCCGTCAGGGCAAGCTCGATCCGGTGATCGGGCGCGATGACGAGATCCGCCGCGCGATCCAGGTGTTGCAACGCCGCACTAAAAATAATCCGGTGCTGATCGGCGAGCCCGGCGTGGGCAAGACCGCGATTGTGGAAGGTCTGGCGCAACGCATCGTCAATGGCGAAGTGCCGGAGTCGCTGAAGGGCAAGAAAGTGCTGAGCCTGGACATGGCGGCTTTGCTGGCCGGTACAAAATATCGCGGCGAGTTTGAAGAGCGGTTGAAAAACGTGCTCAAGGAAATCGCCCAGGAAGAAGGGCGCATCATCGTGTTCATCGACGAGCTGCACACCATGGTCGGCGCGGGTAAGGCGGAAGGCGCGATGGATGCGGGCAA
>JAYVKW010000062.1:0-19697 GCA_043768015.1 Gallionella sp. | reverse complement strand
CCGGTGGACGGGCGCGAGTTCGTCGATATCGAACTGTGCGATCTGATCCCGTTCCGGCAGATGGTAAATTATGGCCTGACCGCCGTGATGCCCGCCCATGTCATCTACCCAAAAGTGGATAGCCGTCCGGCAGGGTTCTCGCCGGTCTGGTTAAAGAACATCCTGCGCGGCCAACTGGGCTTCGAAGGTTGCATCTTCAGCGACGACTTGAGCATGGCAGGCGCGTCTGTCGCCGGCGGCATCGTGCAGCGCGCCGAGGCTGCGCTGAATGCGGGTTGCGACATGGTGCTGGTGTGTAACAAGCCGGAATCGGCGGATGAATTGTTGCCGGGATTGAGTTGGGAAATGCCCGCCGCCAGCCGCGCACGGCTCGCCCAGATGCGCGGAAAGCCGCATCCCGAGTCGCTGGCCCAGCTGCATGAACAACATCAATTCCTTAAAGCGCTGGACGAGATTGCCGCTATCGGCATGAGCAACGCGGAATTGCCGCTGGCCTAGTTAGCCAAGTGATGGGGAAAATTATGTCGCCCCTGGCCACTTTAACTTCCTTCTTTAACTGCTTTTAACCGGGCCACTTTAACTTGAAAGAAATTATCCCATCGGGAGCCACGTTTGTTCGAGCATAGTGCCCAACCCCTTCTTTCCCGCCGCCAGTTTCTCCGGCGCTTGGCTCAGAGCAGCGGGTTTGCATTGGCGCTTGTTGCGGGCTCACTTCTCATCGGCATGGTTGGCTGTCACCTGCTAGAAGGGCTCACTTCTCATCGGCATGGTTGGCTATCACCTGCTAGAAGGGCTGAGTTGGATTGATGCGTTTCTAAATGCTTCAATGCTTCTGGGGGGTATGGGTCCCGTGAATGCGCCTGTCACCTATGGCGGTAAACTCTTTGCAGGCCTTTATGCACTGTATTGCGGGTTGGTCGTTATTCTCGTCACAGGTGTTTTGCTTGCGCCAGTCGCTCATCGCTTCTTGCACAAGTTTCATCTGCAGCGTGGCCAGTCATGAACGAGGAGCGTGTAGATGCATGGGGTCAGATATTGCAATCACGCATCAAGCCCCCACCGCTAATATTGGCCACTTATTTCTTTGACGAAGTATCCCGCCTTCTGTCACCTGTATTCTGTCTTCTATCATCAAGGTCCGGATAGCGCCTCGTTGTATTTTGCCTTCTGTCTCTGGTTCGTTTTCGTCTGTTTTCTACTTGCTGTTTTCTGTCATCGGTTTCGGGGGAAGCCCGATCAGAACCCGGGGTCTGTGGCGGTGTGCGTTGCAACATGCCGATGTCGGCATGGTTGGCAATCACATATTCCGCAAACAAAATATTTTTTTCAACCGCTTCAAGGTACAGGTTTTGCCCGTTAAAATGCTTCTCGACATAGCGATAAGCTCCTTGCAAGGTTTCATCCATGCGCTTTTTCGCGCTTTTGTAAAATCCCGGAGTTTTTATCACCAGGTCTTTGGGGGAAGCAAAAAGGACTTGCTGATTGCCTTGGGTGTCGTGCTTTTGTGCAATACCGGCCAGGACAAACTCTTTGTATAGGCGGTCATGACATTTTTCGAGATAACAACGATCCGCCATTTGTGCCAATATGTCTGCCGAAGCCACCAGATTGCCAATAGCGCGGAAAGCAGGGGTAGGCACCTGGATGCGATCTACCGGCACTTCATAGCCAGTGTAATGCACCACTTGCGCTGCCGTTTCGGCCAGATTGCCCAAGCCTATTCCCCGCATATAATTTTTCAATAATTCCGCGCTGCGTGCAACATGGGTCAGGGTGAATTCCGCACCTTGCCGGTCATCTTCACTGCCCCGCTTGCGCAGATAACCGGTGTCATGAAACAGCGCCAGCAAAATGCCAAAGATAAATAGTTCCTCGCCCAGTCCCGCACCACTCTTTTGCGAGCGCTCGTAGCCGTCCATCAAGCGCGCACTGGCCAGCGTTACATCCAGAATATGTTGCAAATCGTGATAGTCGGTATCGCACGCCGCATAGCCCGGGTGCTCGCCGCGATAAAGCTGGGAAATGTGGTTCATCGCATTCCGCAGGGTGCTGACAGGCGCGTTGGGAAAGAGATTGAGAAAAATGCTCTCCACCGCGTCGCCCACCGAAACGGGATCGGTCACGTTGACGGTGTTGGCCACATCAAAATTATTGCGACGAAATTTTGCATCATCGTTCTGCATGGCAATATGCTAACACGAAGCTGAATCCGCATTGTGCCCGAAGTATTGTCTGGGTTTTCAAGGCGAAATAGCTGCTTCGTCTACGAACGATCTTTTAGCTTTCCGTAGGGATATTTGGCTGTTATGGCGTAGCTTGGCTGAGAGGCTTATGCCAAGCCGCATCTGTTGTGGCATAATTGAACGCTCTAAAAAACGAGTATTTGGCAAGTGAAATAACATGAAAGCGCAAACTCTTTACGACAAACTCTGGAGTGCTCACGTAGTGCGGCAGGAAGCCGACGGCACCGCGTTGATTTATATCGACCGCCATCTGGTGCATGAAGTGACCAGCCCGCAGGCGTTCGAGGGGCTGAAACTGGCCGGGCGCAAGGTGTGGCGCACCGCTTCGATCCTGGCCGTGGCGGATCACAACGTGCCGACCACCGGACGCGCGCAGGGCATCGCCGATCCGTTCTCGCGCTTGCAGGTGGAGACGCTGGACAACAATTGCGCCGAGTTCGGCGTGAACGAATTCAAGATGTCCGATGTGCGCCAGGGCATCGTGCATGTGATCGGCCCTGAACAGGGCGCGACCTTACCGGGCATGACGGTGGTGTGCGGTGATTCGCATACCAGCACGCACGGCGCGTTCGCTGCGCTGGCGTTCGGCATCGGCACCTCCGAAGTCGAGCACGTGATGGCGACGCAATGCTTGTTGATAAAAAAAACCAAGGCCATGCAGGTGGTGGTGGATGGCGCGTTGGGCAAGGGCGTCACCGCCAAGGACATCGCGCTGGCAGTGATCGGCAAGATCGGCACGGCGGGTGGCACCGGCTATACGATCGAGTTCGCCGGCAGCACGATACGCGGTCTTTCCATGGAAGGGCGCATGACGGTATGCAACATGACTATAGAAGCGGGCGCGCGCGCGGGCATGATCGCGGCGGACGACACCACCATCAACTACCTCAAGGGCCGTCCGTTCGCGCCGCAAGGCGAGTGGTGGGACAAGGCGGTGACTTATTGGCGTACCTTGCATAGCGACGATGGGGCGCAGTTCGATGCGGTGGTCAAGCTGGACGCCGCGCAGATCAAACCGCAAGTGACCTGGGGCACATCGCCGGGAATGGTGGTGGCGGTGGATGGGCGCGTTCCCGATCCCGCAAACATCAGTGATCCGGTTAGGCGCCATGATGCCGAGCGCGCGTTGAAATATATGGGTTTGACGCCGAACACACTGATTGCGGAAATCAATATCGACAAGGTGTTCATCGGTTCCTGCACCAATTCGCGTATCGAGGATTTGCGCGCGGCAGCAGTGATCGCGCGCGGCAAACATGTTGCAGCGAACGTGAAATTGGCGATGGTGGTGCCCGGTTCCGGCTTGGTCAAGCGGCAGGCCGAGCAGGAAGGTCTGGACAAGATATTCATCGCGGCCGGTTTTGAATGGCGCGAGCCGGGGTGCTCGATGTGCCTGGCGATGAATGACGATAAGCTTTTGCCGGGCGAGCGCTGTGCCTCGACTTCCAATCGCAACTTCGAGGGACGGCAGGGGCAGGGTGGGCGCACCCATTTGGTTAGTCCGGAGATGGCCGCAGCTGCTGCAATCGCCGGACATTTTGTCGATATAAGTAAGTCGTGAAAGGAGCAGACATGAAAAAGTTGGCGGCTTTGTCGATGACACTGGGGTTCGTTGCGTTGGGCTTGCTGGCTGGCCGCATGGCGTTTGCTGATGACAGCATCGTTGATCGTGCAGGCAAGGGAATCAAGAAAGGCGGCGAAGCCGCCGCCAGGGGCATCGATAAGGGTGCCAAGGCGGCTGAACCGGCCATCAAGAAGGGTGGCAAAGCGGCAGTTAAAGGTATCAAGAAGGGTGGCGAGTGGGTGGGGCGAGGACTGAAGAAAACAGGCGAAAAATTGGAAAAGGCAGGCAAGTCATAATGCAAAAATTTACTGTGCTGGATGGGCTGGTCGTGCCGCTGGATAGGGCCAATGTGGATACCGACGCGATTATCCCCAAGCAGTTTTTAAAGTCGATCAAGCGTTCCGGTTTCGGCCCGAATCTGTTCGATGAATGGCGTTATCTCGATCACGGTGAGCCGGGCAGAGATAACTCCAGGCGTCCGCTCAATCCCGATTTCGTGCTGAATCAGCCGCGCTATAAAGGCGCGCAGATTCTGCTGGCGCGCGAAAACTTCGGCTGCGGCTCGTCGCGCGAACACGCGCCTTGGGCGTTGGAGGACTACGGTTTTCGCGCCATCATCGCGACCAGCTTTGCCGACATCTTTTTCAACAACTGTTTCAAGAACGGCTTGTTGCCGATCCGCCTGGCTGCGGAACAAGTGGATGAATTGTTCAGGGCGGTGACTGCCAATGCGGGCTACAAGCTGGCGATCGATCTTGAGCGACAAACCATCAGTGCGCCGGACGGAAAGGTGTACAAGTTTGAAGTGGAAGTCTTCCGTAAACACTGTTTATTGAACGGTTTGGACGACATCGGGCTGACTTTGCAGCATGTGGATGAGATCAAGGCGTATGAGGCGAAACACCGCTCAGCACAGCCGTGGTTGTATGCCTAAATCCCCCGCTACGCCGCCCCCTTTTCCAAAGGAGGCTATGGGGGATTTAATTTTTGAGTTTATGAAGAGTGGAAATGTAAATGAAGATCGCAGTATTGCCGGGTGACGGCATCGGCCCAGAGATTGTCGCTCAGGCGGGGAAAGTGTTGGAGGCATTACGCCGCGACGGTTTGAAGATCGAGATGGAATATGCGCATATCGGTGGCGCGGGCTACGATGCGGCAGGCGATCCGTTTCCAGCCGCGACTGAAAAGCTGGCACTCGCAGCCGACGCGGTGCTGCTCGGTGCGGTGGGCGGTTATCAATACGATACGCTGCCTCGGCCTATGCGCCCGGAGCAAGGGCTGTTGCGCATACGCAAAGGCTTGGGTTTGTTCGCCAACCTGCGTCCCGCGCTGGTGTATCCTGAGTTGGTCAACGCTTCCAGTCTGAAGCCGGAGTTGGTATCGGGTTTGGATATCATGATTTTGCGCGAACTGACCGGCGATATTTATTTCGGCCAGCCGCGCGGCATACGCACGCTGGATAACGGCGAGCGGCAGGGCTACGACACCATGCACTACAGCGAGTCGGAGATCCGCCGCGTGGCGCATATTGGTTTTAAAATTGCAATGAAACGCGCTGGTTTGAAAGGTGGCGGGAAACTTTGTTCGGTGGACAAGGCCAACGTGCTGGACACCAGCATGTTCTGGCGCGAGATCGTGACGGACGTGGCGAAGGAATACCCACAGGTCGAACTCTCGCACATGTACGTGGATAATGCTGCGATGCAGCTGGTGCGCGCGCCCAAGCAGTTTGATGTGATTTTGACCGGCAACATTTTCGGCGATATTTTGTCGGACGAAGCGGCTATGCTGACCGGTTCTATCGGCATGTTGCCATCGGCTTCGCTGGATGCGACCAACAAGGGCCTGTATGAGCCGTGCCACGGTTCGGCACCGGACATCGCCGGCAAGGACATCGCCAATCCGCTGGCGACGATCTTGTCGGTGGCGATGATGATGCGCTACACCTTTGCGCGTGACGACATCGCGCAGCGCATCGAGACGGCGGTACGCAAGACGCTGCAACAAGGATTGCGCACCGCGGATATCGCCGAAGCGGGTATGCAAAAGATCGGCACGGCGGCGATGGGCGATGCGGTAGTGAAAAGCTTGTAGGGGCGTAAGGCCTTACGCCCGTACCAGGCCGTAGCTGGTAGCCAAGCGGGCTTCTCTACCAGCTACCAGTTTAATTTTTCTAGAGAGAAGAAGCATGAGCAAGCAATATGACGTTTGTATTTTAGGCGCAACCGGCGCGGTAGGAGAAGCGATGCTGTCCATACTGGAACAGCGCAAGTTTCCGGTGCGCAATCTTTATCCGCTGGCTTCCAGTCGCTCGGCGGGTTCCACCGTGACCTTTAAGGGTGAAGAACTTACCGTCATCGACGTGGAAGATTTCGATTTTTCCAAGGCACAGATCGGTTTGTTCTCGGCTGGCGGCAGCGTGTCGGAAAAATACGCGCCGATCGCTGCGGCTGCCGGTTGTGTGGTTATCGACAACACCGCGCATTTCCGCTACGACCGCGATATTCCGCTGGTGGTGCCGGAGGTGAATCCGCACGCCATCGCGCAATACAAGAATCGCGGCATCATCGCCAACCCGAATTGCTCGACCATCCAGATGCTGGTGGCACTCAAGCCTATCCATGATGCGGTAGGCATCGCGCGTATCAATGTGGCGACTTACCAAGCGGTATCCGGTACCGGCAAGGAGGCGATTGACGAGCTGGCGGCGCAAACCCGCGCGCTGTTCAATCAGCAAGATGTCGAAGTCGAGGTGTATCCGAAGCGTATCGCCTTTAATGTGCTGCCGCAGATCGATGTGTTCATGGAGAACGGTTATACCAAAGAAGAAATGAAGATGGTCTGGGAAACCCGGAAGATACTGGAAGACGATTCCATCGTGGTCAATCCGACTGCGGTGCGCGTGCCGGTGTTCTATGGGCATTCCGAAGCCATACACATCGAAACCCGCAAAAAGATCACCGCCACCGCAGTGAGGGCCTTGCTGGAAAAGGCTCCTGGCGTTGTTGTTATGGACAAGCGCGAGCCGGGTGGATACCCGACTCCGATAGACGCGGCGGGCAACGACGCGACTTACGTCGGGCGTATTCGTGATGACATCTCCCACCCAATGGGCTTGAATCTGTGGGTGGTGAGCGACAATGTACGTAAAGGCGCGGCGTTGAATAGTGTGCAGATCGCGGAAATTTTAATTGCGAAATACTTCAGTTGAGACATAATGCGAAGGATGTTATGAGCTTGTACTTATAACTCTTTGATGTTATTTTATATTGTACAATAAAAAAGGTGAGGGTGATCGCGTGCGAAAATCACTGTTAAAACAACTAGCCACTCCACTAGGTTGGCAAACAACGCCGACCAAGTGGCTGGTTATGTTAAAACTGCTCGGCATTGTTGCCGCTTTGATGCTGCCTGCGTCTGTTTCCGCTGTGGGTATGGGGGCTATCAATGTGGTCTCCGCACTGGGTCAGCCGCTAAAGGCCGATATTGGTTTGTTGGCGGTCAGCAAGGCAGAGAAAACCAGCTTGGTCGCCCGTTTGGCCGCTCCAGAGGTTTATAAAACTGCTGGTCTGGAATATCCGTTTGGCAATAAGTTCAAATTTCAAATCGAGAGCCGCGCAGATGGTGAGCCGTACCTTGCGGTAAGCAGCGCGCAACCGATCAACGCCCCTTTTGTGACGATGCTGGTCGAACTGACATGGGCTTCCGGCAAGCTGTTACGTGAATATACTTTTTTGCTTGATCCTCCCGGTTATGTGGCGGAGCAACCTGCTCAAGCGCAAGTGCAGGCTATCGCTCCGGAAGTTCAGGCTCCCGCCTCCGCAGTAGTAGCCGCGACAGCTGAGCCGGAAGTAACCGCAACCACGCCTGCAGAACAAGTCTCTCCGGTAGTGGCAGTCACACCCGCAGAACAATCTGCACCTGCGGAAGCCGCTGCCAAGCCTGAGGAACAAGCAGCGCCGACGAAAACCGCTTCCAATCCTGAACAGCAAGCGGTGCCGGTGGAAATCGAAACTGAGCCTATTGAACAAGTCGCTCCGGAAGCCGCTGCGCCAAAAGAATGGCTTGTGGTTCAACGTGGCGACACGATGTATCAAATCGCAGAACAATACAAATTGGCTGATATAAGTCTGGAACGTATGCTGGTCGCGATATATCGCATCAATGCCGGTCAGTTCGACGGCCGAAACATGAACCGCATCAGGGCCGGCAAGATTCTGCACCTACCCACTCAGGACGAGTATGAGAAGGTGACGCTGTCTGAAGCAGTAAAGGAGATCCATGCCCAGGCAGCCGATTGGAATGTCTACCGGCAAAAACTGGCCAGTGCAGCTACAGTCAGCAATCAGTCGCAAGCCGCGCAGCAAGTGGCTACCGGTAAGATCAGCAGTTCGATAGCCGATAGGGCTCCGGTGGCCAAAGAGTCCGCCAAGGAGGTGCTGAAACTATCCAAGGGCGAAGCTCCCGGGGATCAGGTCGGGACAGGTGCCGGTGGCAAGATCATGTCCGAGCAGGACATGAAAAATTCTGCTCAGGAAGATGCGATTGCCAAGAGCAAGGCCTTGAAAGAAGGACAGGAGCGCACCGCACTGCTGGAAAAGAACCTCAAGGATATGCAACGCCTCGCCGAATTGAAAGCTGAAGCTGCTGCTGTGGCGCAACCCCCAACCCCTGTAGAAGTTAAACCTGCTGCCAGCGTAGCGACGACCACGGCCACAGTCAAACCGGCACCCGTTGTCCAGCCCAAGCCAACACCGGCCACGCCGCAACCCTCTTTGCTGGATCAGGTTATGGATGAACCGCTGTATCTGGCAGGGGGTGCGATCGCCTTGCTTATTTTAGGCGGCTTTGGTCTTATGTTGTACCGGAGAAAAAAAAACTCTTGGATTGAGGACATAGATGGATCATCAGTAGATGTAGGTGAAATAACTGGCCGCATGGCCGCGCCGGTTATGCCATCTCCGGATACGGGCGATTTCACCGTTGCTGCTGCTACCCGGGCTGTGACAGCTCCCCAATCGGATAACGTTGATGCTATCAGTGAGGCAGATTTGTTTCTTAATTTCGGCCGTGATGTCCAGGCCGAAGAAATACTCAAAGAAGCGCTGCAAAACACGCCGAACAATCACCAGATCCACCTCAAGCTGTTGGGGATTTATGCTAATCGCAAGGATGTAAACTCCTTCTCGACTATTGCGCGCCAGTTGCAGGGTTCCGGTGATAAAGATGCATGGCAACAAGCCGTTGCTATGGGTCGCAAGCTGGAACCGAACAACCCGATGTATGGCGGTGGTGCCGGAACGATAGAGGATGCGGGTAGCGCGACCATGCAAGTGGCGGCTTTCAATACAATACCGGAACCGGAAAGTGTTCCGAAGGCAAAAGCATCGGCTCTCGATTTTGATTTTGATTTGGCTGCGTCTTCAGCCAAACAGACGCCATCGCCGGAACAGGACTTTTTGGGAGGCGCTGCTGAAAGGACTTCGATCATGTCAGCTGGTGGCAGGCTTGTCGCACAAGGCGCGGAGATGGACTTTGATATCACATCAACAAATCCTTCGATGTCCGCGATTGGTGAGGCAACAATAGCGGCATCGCCAATTTCGGATGATTTGATTTTCGATGTGACGGGCGGCCATTCATTCATGCCGGCAGCGGCTCAGCCGAAAATAAGCAAGCCTGCGGCAGCTGACGGCGGCATGGCGTTTACGCTGGATTTTCCGGTTGAAAAAGTAGCCGAGAAATTCGTGCCTGCGTTACAACCAGACATCGGTTTGGCTGGAATCAGTTTGAATTTTGATGATGTGGCTGCGCCAATCGGATCGGCAGCAGAAAATAAAGACGATCACTGGCAAGAAGTCGCAACGAAACTCGATTTGGCCAAGGCTTATCACGAAATGGGCGATGCCAGCGGCGCACGTGAAATCCTCGAGGAAGTCCTGCGTGAAGGTGATGCCGCGCAACGTGAAGCTGCGCAAACCCTTTTCGAACAACTCGGCTAATTATGCGCTTTGTCATGACGGCAGCTCAGGATCGGGCTGCCGTTTTCTTTTGGAATGAGGTTCCCGTTTTTCTGGAATTAAGGTTACAAAGTGAAATTTCATCCTGCCGCGCAGATCCTGACTTGGTGTTTGTTGGTTGCGATTATGCAATTTTTGACACTTGAAATCTTGCTGGTTGCGGCTGGTGTTGGTTTGCTATTCGCACTGTTGCTATCAGCTCGCAAGCTCATGCAGTTGTTGCGCCGCACCCGCTGGATCATGCTGTCGCTGTTGCTGATTTACGCCTACAGCACGCCCGGACAACCGCTGTTCGACACGCCGTTTAGCCCAAGCCGTGAAGGGCTGAGCGATGGTGTGCTGCAACTCACTCGTTTGCTGGCCGCATTAGCCGGGTTGGCGATATTGCTGGATCGGCTGCATCGCCAGCAATTGATCGCCGGACTGTACACTTTATTCGCTCCATTGCAGTGGATGGGCGTGTCGCGTGAACGAGTCGCGGTGCGCTTGGCATTGACGCTGCACTATGCCGAAGTCGCGATGTTACGTGAGACGCACACATGGCAAGACAACCTGCGCAGTTTGTTTGAGCCGCATGATGGGTCCGGCAAGCAAATGGAACTGACGCTGTATCGTTTTGGTATCCGGGACGGGCTGTTGGTGGGTTTTGCGCTACTGCTGTTATTCGAGACGCTGCGATGAGAATCGCGCCATGAGGATAGCAATAGGCGTGGAGTATGACGGATCTCCGTTTTGCGGCTGGCAGAGCCAGGCAGACGGGCAGACAGTGCAAGACACGCTGCAACGCGCCTTGAGCCAAATTGCCGGTGAGCCGATCGCTATCATCGCGGCAGGACGCACCGACACGGGTGTGCATGCACTGGAGCAAGTGGTGCATTTTGATACTCAGGTCGAGCGTCCGCTGTCCGCCTGGGTGCGCGGTGTGAATGCGTTGCTGCCGGATAGCATCGTGGTGCGCTGGGTACATGCCGTACCGGATGAATTTCATGCACGTTTTTCCGCGCATGGTCGCAGCTACCGCTACCTGTTGATCAACCGCGCCGTGCGCCCCGCCATCCAGGCAGGCAAGGTGGGCTGGTTTCACGCTCCGCTGGATGTTGCCGCGATGCAGGAAGCCGCGCGATGCTTGTTGGGCGAGCATGATTTCAGCGCATTTCGCGCGGCGCAATGCCAGGCCAAATCGCCGGTCAAACACCTCCACCAACTGGATATTCGCAGGCAGGGCGAGATGCTGATATTTGATGTGAGCGCCGATGCATTTTTGCATCACATGGTGCGCAACATCGTCGGTTGTCTGGTGTATGTCGGCAAGGGAAAATATTCTGCGGAATGGCTGGCGGAGGTATTGGACAGCCGCGAGCGCCGCCTCGCCGCACCGACCTTCGCACCGGATGGCTTATACTTGCGTCGTATTCAATATGAAGCGAAGTGGGGGTTGCCACAAATGGAAAACAATGCTGTGTTGGGAGATATGTTGTGACCCGAGTAAAAATTTGCGGCATCACGCGCGTGGCAGATGCACTGGCTGTCGCACACAGCGGTGCGGACGCCATCGGGCTGGTATTTTATGAGCGCAGCCCGCGCCATGTCAGCATCGCGCAAGCTAAACAACTGGCTGGCGCATTGCCGCCTTTTGTGACGGTCGTCGGTTTGTTCGTCAATGCCGAAGCGGCATTCGTGCGCGAGGTGTTGGCGAGCGTGCCACTGGATATGCTGCAATTTCACGGCGAAGAATCTCCCGAATTTTGCGCGCAATTCACTAGGCCTTATTTCAAAGCGATCCGCGTCAAAGCCGGGGTGGATTTGTTACAATGCGCGGCGCGTTTCCACACTGCCAAAGGTCTGTTGCTTGATGCCCATGTGGAAGGTATTGCGGGAGGCACGGGAGCAACCTTCGACTGGGCATTGATCCCCAAGCAGTTGCCGCTGCCGGTGATATTGTCCGGCGGACTGGATGCGCAGAACGTCGCGGCAGCGATCAAACAAGTGCGGCCCTACGCGGTGGACGTGTCGAGTGGTGTGGAGGCGGGCGGCATGGAGGCGGGCAAAGGAAGCAAGGACGCGGCAAAGATCGCCGCGTTCATCAACGAGGTTAAGAAAATAGATGTACAACTATCCCGATAGCACTGGCCACTTCGGCCCCTACGGCGGCATTTACGTCGCCGAAACCCTGATGGGCGCGCTGGAAGAATTGAATCAGGCCTATGAAAAATATCGCCACGATCCTGAATTCGTCGCTGAATTGAATTATGACCTCAAGCATTTCGTTGGTCGTCCCAGCCCGATTTATCACGCCAAACGCTGGTCGCAACAACTGGGCGGCGCGCAAATATTTCTGAAACGCGAAGACCTCAATCACACCGGCGCGCACAAGGTGAACAACACCGTCGGGCAGGCATTGCTGGCCAAGCGCATGGGCAAGCCGCGCGTGATCGCCGAGACCGGCGCGGGGCAGCATGGTGTGGCCACCGCTACCGTGGCGGCACGCTACGGCATGGAGTGCGTGGTGTACATGGGTTCGGAAGACATCAAGCGTCAAGCGCAGAATGTGTATCGCATGAAGCTGCTCGGCGCGATCGTAGTTCCTGTAGAGAGTGGCTCCAAGACGCTCAAGGACGCGCTCAACGAGGCGATGCGCGACTGGGTGACCAATATCGAAAACACTTTCTATATCATCGGCACGGTGGCCGGGCCGCATCCGTATCCTATGATGGTGCGCGATTTCAATGCCGTCGTCAGTAAGGAATGTATGACGCAAATGCCAGAGGTTGCAGGTCGCCAGCCAGATGCGGTGATCGCCTGCGTCGGCGGTGGCTCCAACGCGATGGGTGTGTTCTATTCCTACATCGATATGCCCGGCGTGAAGTTGATCGGTGTGGAAGCGGGCGGGCATGGCATCGCCAGCGGGCAACATGCCGCGCCGCTGACCACCAACAGTCCGGTCGGGGTGTTGCACGGCAATCGCACTTATCTGATGCAGGATGCGGACGGCCAGATCATCGAGACGTATTCGATTTCCGCCGGGCTGGATTATCCCGGCGTCGGCCCCGAACATAGCTGGCTGAAAGACAGCGGACGCGCCGAATATGTCGCGATCAACGACGACGAAGCGCTGCGCGCTTTCCATGACCTGTGCCACTTCGAAGGCATCATCCCCGCGCTGGAATCCAGCCACGCGCTGGCGCACGCCGCGAAAATCGCGCCGGCTATGGGCAAGGACAAAGTGTTGCTGGTGAACCTGTCCGGGCGTGGCGACAAGGATATGGCGACGGTGGCGCGCGCGTCGGGAATAGAATTCTAGGAAACATCATGTCACGCATCCAAACTACTTTCGACAAGCTCAAACAACACCAGCGCAAGGCGCTGATCCCGTTTTTCACGGCGGGCGATCCTGATCCGAAACTCACCGTGCCATTGCTGCACGCGTTGGTGGAAGCGGGCGCGGATGTGATCGAACTGGGCGTGCCGTTCTCCGACCCGATGGCGGATGGCCCGACCATACAGCGCGCATCCGAGCGCGCCCTCAAACATCATGTCAGTCTGCATCATGTGCTGGATATGGTCGCCGAGTTCCGCCGCAGCAATGCCGGCACACCCATCGTGCTGATGGGCTATGGCAACCCCATCGAAGCGATGGGTTGGGAGACCTTCGCGAAACGTTGCGCCGAAGTGGGCGTGGATGGCGTGTTGACGGTGGACTTCCCGCCGGAAGAAGGCCACGAGGCGTTTGCGCATCTGGAGAAACACGGCATAGCCCCGATCTTTCTGCTTGCCCCGACCAGTAGCGATGCGCGTGTGGCGCGTGTCGCCAAGCAGGCGCGCGGCTATGTGTATTACGTGTCGCTCAAGGGTGTGACCGGCGCGGGGCATCTGGATTTGTCCGCCATCGCAGGCAAGATTCCGCAACTGCGCAAGCACGTCAAGCTGCCCATTGGCGTCGGTTTCGGCATCCGCGATGCGGCGACTGCGCTGGCGGTAGCGAAGCTGTGCGATGGCGTGGTGGTGGGTAGCCGCATCGTGCAGGAAATCGAAAACTCGACCGAGCAGAATGTCATCGCCAACGTGAGTAAACTGGTTAAAGAATTACGGCAGGCGGTGGATCAGGCCTAAAATCCTTGTGAAATAACTGGAGCGCGGGGATCTTGCCCGCAACCGAAGCGGGCAAGATGCCCGCGCTCCCAGAGATTAATAAACAAGCAAGAAAAGGAAATACCATGAGCTGGTTTCAAAAATTATTGCCACCCAAAATCAAGCGCCGCGAAGGCGAGGCCAAGAAGAACGTGCCGGAAGGTTTGTGGCAAAAATGTCCGTCCTGTCAGGCGGTGCTGTATTACTCTGACTTGGAAAAAAATCAAAGCGTTTGCCCCAAGTGCAATCATCATCACCGCATTACGGCGCGTACCCGTCTGGATTTGTTGCTGGATGGCGAAGGGCGTTTTGAGATCGGCGCGGAAGTGTTGCCGATCGATACGCTCAAGTTCCGGGACAGCAAAAAATATTCTGATCGTCTGGTCGAATCCAAGAAAACCACCGATGAAGACGATGCGCTGGTGGTGATGCAGGGCAGTATTCATGCGCAGCCGGTGGTCGCCGCCGCATTCGAATTCGGCTTCATGGGAGGTTCGATGGGCTCGGTGGTGGGCGAGCGTTTCGTGCGCGGCGTGCAAGTTTCGCTGGAGCAGAAATGCCCGTTCATCTGCTTCGCCGCCAGCGGCGGTGCGCGCATGCAGGAAGGCTTGCTGTCGCTGATGCAGATGGCCAAGACCTGCGCCGCGCTGACGCAACTCAGCCATGAAAAGCTGCCGTTCATCTCGGTGCTGACCGACCCCACCATGGGCGGCGTGTCCGCCAGCTTCGCCTTCATAGGCGACGTGGTGATCGCCGAACCGGGCGCGCTGATCGGCTTCGCCGGTGCGCGCGTGATCCAGCAAACGGTGCGCGAAACATTGCCGGAAGGTTTTCAACGCGCGGAGTTTTTGCTGGATCATGGTGCGATAGACATGATCATCGATAGGCGTGAGATGAAAAATCAATTGGCGACGCTGATTGCTTTGCTGACCAAGCAGTCGGCGGTGGCGGAGATCGAGGCGGCTTAAGCTGGTAGGGAGATAAGATGCTTCATGGCAGTTGCCTCTGCGGAGGCGTTAAATACGAAATTACTGGCGAGTTATCTGGCGCGTTGAATTGTCATTGTTCAATGTGCCGCAAGGCTCATGGTGCTGCGTTCCGTAGTAGAGCCAGTGTGCGCGCCTCCGATTTCAAGTGGTTACAAGGCGAAGAACTCGTTACCTATTTCGAGTCATCGCCTGGCAATTACCGTGGGTTCTGCCGTGTGTGCGGCTCTCCGCTTCTGAGTCGCTTCGATCAAAACTCCTCCGTGTTTGGTTTGCCGCTCGGTACTCTCGACGACGATCCAAAGGTAAAACCAATGCTTCATGCTTTCGTTGGAAGCAAAGCCCCGTGGCACGATATTACTGACGCTTTGCCCCAATTTCAGGAACTGCCGGGTGAAGCTCCCTAACCCGCTCAAGCCAGGTGAAGCTCTGCCCACCTACTGCGTTACCAAAATGATATATGCCTAGGACTCTGGCCGAATGGCTAACCTACCTCGAATCCCTGCATCCCAAAACCATCGCACTTGGTCTGGAGCGCGTGGCGCAAGTCAAGCAGCGGCTGAATCTTCGACCTGATTTTCCGATCATTGTAGTCGGTGGCACGAACGGCAAAGGCTCGGTGTGTGCGCTACTGGAAAGCATATTGCACGCTGCCGGATATCGCGTCGGTTGCTACACTTCGCCGCATCTGCTGCATTACAACGAACGTGTGCGCATCGCAAAAAGACCAGTGAGTGATGCGGAGTTGTGCGCTTCGTTTGAAAAAATCGAAAAGGCACGCAAACCACAACTGGATTCCCGCCTTCACGGGATAACCAGCGACTTGCCCGCTAGCGGGCTTAGTCGAATGGCTAGTTGTTCTATCAATGACGTACTCGCTGAAATTCCGTTGACTTATTTTGAATTCGGTACGCTGGCCGCGATGCAGTGTTTCATTGCGCACAAGGTGGAAGTGGCGATACTCGAAGTAGGGCTGGGCGGCAGGCTGGATGCGGTGAATGTGTTCGACAATGATTGCGCGGTGATCGCCAGCGTGGATATTGATCACACCGATTATCTGGGCGATACGCGTGAAAAAATCGCCTTCGAGAAGGCGGGGATTTTTCGAGTTGGACGCGTAGCGATTTGCGCGGATATGGATGTGCCGCTGGCGATAGTGGGGCAGGCGGAAAAAATTGGTGCTGAGCTTTGGCTGATTGGGAGGGAGTTTGGGTTTGATGAGCTTTTCCCCTCTTCAAGCGGGCAGTGGAATTACCACAGCAAGCTCGGCACACGTAGCTCATTACCCTATCCCGCGTTGCGCGGGGCGTTCCAGCTTAACAATGCCAGCGCGGCGCTGGCGGCGCTGGATGTACTCAAGGAGCGCTTGCCGGTCAGCATGGAAGCGGTGCGGCGCGGATTGGGTGGGGTGCAACTCGCGGGGCGTTTCCAGTTTGTGCCGGGCAAGCCGACGCTGATTCTGGATGTGGCGCACAATCCTCATGCGGCGCGTTCGCTGGCGCAGAATCTCGCCCGTCTGCCGCCCTGCGCGAACACCTATGCGGTGTTCGCGATGTTGAAAGACAAGGACATCGCAGGGGTAATAGCGGCTCTCGACCCGCACATCGACACTTGGCTGGCGGCGGGTATAGATACGCCGCGCGGGGCAACTGCGGCGCAGCTGGAGCAAGTGCTGCAACAGTGCCGGGTGCGCGGCGAAATTAAAAACTGCAAAAACATTCCCGAGGCGCTGCGTTATGCCTATAACGCGGCAGGCGAAAATGATAGAATCATCGCCTTCGGATCGTTCTATACGGTGGCGGAAGTGATGGCCGCAAGAGGGCTGCTAGTTTTGTAGGATGGGTGGAGCGCAGCGATACCCATCGTCTCACGTTAACAAATGATGGGTATTGCGCCCACCCATCCTACGAAAAAATTTAGAGGTTCACCAAAGCATGGCAAAACAGCAGACAGACGACGAACTGAATCTCAGGCGCAAAACACGCCGCCGTTTGATCGGCGCAGTCGCGCTTACGCTGGCGGTGGTGGTGATATTGCCGATGGTGCTGGACAGCGAACCCAAGTCTACCGGTAAAGACATCGACCTGCGCATTCCGGCTCCCGATAAGGCTGGCGAGTTCGTCCCGCGTGTGGCGGTTTCTGAAATGGCAGTGACATTGCCATCAGCCGGTTCATCTGTGGTGACAATTTCCACGCCGCCCGCCCAGCGAGCTGATACGGCCAAACCGGTTGTTGCGCCCATTCAGTCCAATAAGGTGGTGACTGGCAAGGCACAGCCCGCCCCGCAGAAATCAACAGAAAAACCGACCAGTGCCGAAGGCTATGTTGCTCAGGTAGGGGCATACTCAAACGCTGGCACCGCGAAGCAGGAACTCAAAAAACTGACGCAATGGGGCTTTAAGGCTTATACCGAAAAAGTCGGCGACAAGACGCGGGTGCGCGTTGGCCCTTACCCGGATCGCGACACGGCGGAGAAGGTGGGACATCTGTTGGAAAAACATGGGCTGCATCCGGTGATCGTTAGCAACAAATGAACGGACTGGATTTTGTCGTTATCGGGATATTGGTGCTTTCTTTGTTGTTCGGTTTGTGGCGCGGACTGATTTATGAGGTGTTGTCGTTGTTGGGTTGGCCGATAGCGATTGTTGTGAGCAGGTTATCTGCCACTGGCATTGCTCCGCTGCTGCCGATTGCACAAGAAGAGATGCGCGTCACGGCGGCATATGCGTTGGTGTTCATCGCCGTATTGATCGTGTGGGGCATAGTGGCCAGGTTGATAGCAAAATTGCTGAAGGCAATAGGATCGGACTGGACGGATAGGGCGATGGGCGGGTTGTTTGGAGTATTGCGCGGCGGGCTGGTGGTGCTTGTTCTGGTTTGGTTGGCGGGGTTGACGCATGTTCCCGAGCAGGCATTCTGGCGTGACTCACTGACGGGAAAAACGCTGGAAGATGCTGCGCTACTGACCAAAGCATGGCTGCCGGACAGCATTGCGCAACGTATCCATTATCGAATTCGTAGTTAATTTTTGGGATAGAAAATCATGTGCGGCATTCTCGGATTGATTTCGCAATCACCGGCTAATCAATTGTTGTATGACGGTTTGCAAGTCCTGCAACATCGCGGCCAGGATGCGGCCGGCATCGCGACGCTGGACGGACATACCTTCCACTTGCATAAAGACAACGGGCTGGTGCGCGATGTGTTCCGCACGCGCCATATGCGTTCGCTGCTGGGCAATGCGGGGATTGCGCATGTGCGCTATCCGACTGCGGGTTCGGCGGTGGATCACAACGAGGCGCAGCCGTTCTACGTGAATTCACCGTTCGGCATCGTGCTCGGACACAACGGCAACCTGACCAATACGGATGAATTAAAGCAGCAGTTGTTCGCTGAGGATTTACGTCACGTTAATACCAACTCAGATTCTGAAGTTCTCCTGAATGTGTTGGCGCATGAGTTGCAACTTAAATCCAAACAATATCGCCTCGATGCACAAGCTATTTTTGCGGCAGTGGCGGGTGTGCATCAGCGTTGTCGCGGTGCCTACGCGGTGGTGGCGATGATCGCGGGCTACGGGCTGCTGGCGTTCCGGGATATTTACGGCATCCGCCCGCTGGTGATCGGCGTGAACGAAACCGCACATGGCACGGAATATCTGGTCGCCTCGGAAAGCGTGGCACTGGATACCTTGGGTTTCAAATTCCTGCGTGATGTCGCACCCGGTGAAGCGGTGTACATCGATTTCGACGGCAATTTTCACAGCCAGCAATGCAGCGATAAAGCCAGTCTTAATCCGTGCATTTTCGAATATGTCTATCTGGCGCGGCCGGATTCGGTGATCGATGGCGTGTCGGTGTATGAGACGCGTCTGTACATGGGCGAGTATCTCGCCGACAAACTGAAGCGCGTCTGGGGCAAGATCGATATCGACGTGGTGATCCCGATTCCCGATTCCAGCCGGCCCAGTGCGCTGCAACTGGCGAACCGCCTCAAAATTCCGTTCCGCGAAGGTTTTGTAAAGAACCGCTACATCGGGCGTACCTTCATCATGCCGGGGCAGGCGATGCGCAAGAAATCGGTGCGCCAGAAATTGAATGCCATCGGTGTCGAATTCAAGGGCAAGAACGTGTTGCTAGTGGATGACTCGATCGTGCGCGGCACTACCAGCCGCGAGATCGTGCAGATGGCACGCGACGCCGGTGCGCTGAAAGTGTATTTCGCTTCCGCCGCACCGCCGGTGCGCTTCCCCAATGTGTATGGCATCGATATGCCCAGCCGCCACGAGTTGATTGCCACCGGCCGCAGCGATGAACAAATCTGCCAAGAGATCGGCGCGGATGATTTGATCTACCAGGATCTGGATGACCTCAAGGCAGCGGTGCGCAAAGCCAATCCAAGCATCACGAATTTTGATGCCTCCTGCTTTGATGGCATCTACATCACCGGCGATATCACGCCGCATTTTCTGGATGTGGTCGAGGCCCTGCGTGGCGCCGGGGAAGCCGGCAAGCCGGTTGACGACGACCAATTGGAGCTGAATCTGGCGGTGAGCGCTTCTTCGATGTGATTCCGCAAGAGAGTAGGTAAAATTGTTCGATGAGGTGCGGTGATATGTGTCGATGCGGCGTGCTACTTTGCTAGACCCTGTTGTTCGCGCTGTTGTTTTGTGTTTTGAAGAGTTCTACTCTCCGACAAGCGGCATTGACAATTAACCTATAGGTTAATACTATGCAAATATTGGTAATGCACTCAA
>JAYVKW010000061.1:0-7986 GCA_043768015.1 Gallionella sp. | reverse complement strand
GCCAAGGTTCTCGCCGTACCGGTGGATAAACTCTCCACGCTGTACCGCGGCCTGAAGAGCCACACCGAACTGCCGCCCATCGTTCTCCAACAGATCTCGCATTTCTTCGAACACTACAAGGATCTCGAGCCCAACAAGTGGGTGAAGATCGGTGGCTGGCACGGCATAGAAGAGGCACGTGCCGAGATCATGGCGGGTGTCAAAAACTATGAGAACGCACCGGAAAAACCCCAGTTCTGAAAATGCAATGAACCCAGGTCGTTCATATACGTAGACCATGCCAACCCAGGGTAAATTTGTTCTCGGAGAATTAATGTAGGGTGGATAAGCTTTGCGCATCCACCTTTTTGATTGGACATGGTGGATGCGCTACGCTTATCCACCCTACGAGATTAGAATGAAACCACAACGGAAGGAGAAGCCATGACGGCACAGATCATCGACGGTAAAACGATCGCGCAACAAGTACGCGCCGAATGGAAAGTACGCGCCGATGCGCTGAAGGCGCGCGGTGTGACACCCGGCCTGGCGGCAGTCATCGTGGGCAACGACCCCGCCTCCAAAGTGTATGTCGCGAATAAGGTCAAAGCCTGTGCGGAACTGGGGCTGTATTCCAAACACATCGAGCTGGGCAGCGACATTTCCGAGGCCGCGCTGCTGGCCGAAATCGCCGCGTTGAATAACGATCCAAAAATACACGGCATCCTCGTGCAATTGCCGCTGCCCAAGCATCTGGACGCGCACAAAGTCATCGAGGCGATCAACCCTGACAAGGACGTAGACGGCTTTCACGAAAAAAATGTCGGCGCGCTGGTGACTGGCGAAACGCCCTTCCCCTCCTGCACGCCGTACGGTGTGATGGTGCTGCTGGAAAAAACCGGCATCGCGATCGAAGGCAAACACGCCGTGATCGTGGGTCGCAGCAACATCGTCGGAAAACCGATGGCCTTGATGTTGCTGCACAAGAATGCCACCGTGACCATCTGCACCTCCAAGACCGTGGATTTAGCCAAGCACACCCGCGATGCGGACATACTGGTCGCGGCAGTGGGCAAAGCCAACTTCATCACCGGCAACATGGTCAAGCCCGGCGCAGTCGTGATCGACGTCGGCATCAACCGCAACACCGAGGGCAAGCTGGTCGGCGATGTGGACTTCGCCAGCGTGAAGGAAGTAGCAGGCTACATCACACCGGTGCCCGGCGGCGTTGGACCAATGACCATCACGATGTTGGTGGCGAATACGGTGCGCGCGGCGGAGCGGTTATCCGGCCTCAAGGAATATTTATAGAACTGCCCCCTTATCTAATCTAAGCTTGAATTTCCCCCAAGCCCAGTCAGGATGCCATCAAGCCAGAATCCGACCTCCACGAAATGTTACTTAACTCCGAGAAATGGGAAAAAATATCTCCTGAAGAACAGGCTGAAGTACGCGAAGAGATGTGCGAACACGGGGAGAAAATGCCGCCGGAAGAGCGTAAGGAAATGCGCGCAAGGATGAAAGAACGCAGGGAAAACATGCCTGCTGACCGTCACAACAACAGGCCCGATGCCAAACCCGCAGACTGACGGATATCCTTGCCCACCGGGGCGGGCAGAGCCGCAGCTATTTCGCGACTTTACCGCCCTGTTGCCCTAACGTTCACTCTGACGCTTCCATTCCGCATAACACTCGGTGCTTTCGCCGGCCAGGCAAACAATTAGGCTATCGTCGCCCACAGATCATGTTCATCCGAATCGGTGATTCTCACTTCAACAAAATCACCCGCATTTAATCGCTGGCCGTCTTCGATGTACACCACGCCGTCGATTTCCGGCGCGTCGGCGGAGCTGCGTGCAATCGCGCCTTCTGCGTCCACTTCATCTACCAACACTTTCATCGTCTTGCCGATCTTGCGCTTGAGGCGCTCCTCGCTGATCTCTTCCTGCAGCAGCATCAGCCGCGCGAGGCGTTCTTGTTGCACTTTGGGCGGGATGTGATCGGGTAAGGCATTAGCCACCGCGCCATCCACCGGCGAGTAAGCGAACGCACCGACGCGATCCAATTGCGCTTCCTCTAGGAAATCCAGCAACTCTTCGAATTCTTCTTCAGTCTCGCCGGGAAAACCAACGATAAAGGTGCTGCGCAGCGTCAGGTCGGGGCAAATCTCGCGCCATTGCTTGATGCGTGCCAATACATTCTCGCTGCTGGCCGGGCGCTTCATCAGCTTGAGGATGCGCTGGTTGGCATGCTGAAACGGTATATCCAGATAGGGCAATATCTTGCCCTGCGCCATCAGCGGGATCACTTCGTCCACATGCGGGTACGGGTACACATAATGCAGGCGCACCCACGCGCCGAGTTCGCCCATCGCCGCTGCCAGCTCGGTCATGCGGCTCTTGAGCGGTTTGCCACCCCAGAAGCCGGTGCGGTATTTAATGTCGACACCATAAGCGGAAGTGTCCTGCGAAATCACCAGCAGCTCTTTGACGCCCGCGTTGACCAGGCTCTGCGCTTCCTGCATCACATCGCCGACCGGACGGCTGACCAGATCGCCGCGCATGCTGGGAATGATGCAGAAGGTGCAGCGATGATTGCAACCTTCGGAAATTTTCACGTAGGCGTAATGCTTGGGCGTCAAGCGTATGCCTTGGGCAGGCACCAGATCCATATAGGGATCATGCGGTTTAGGCAGATGCTGATGCACGGCTGACATCACCTCATCGGTGGCGTGCGGCCCGGTCACGGCAAGCACACTGGGATGCGCCTGCTTCACCACATCGCCCTTGGCGCCCAGACAGCCGGTCACGATCACCTTGCCATTTTTCGTCAAGGCTTCACCAATCGCATCCAGCGATTCGGCCACCGCGCTGTCGATAAAGCCGCAAGTATTCACCACCACTAGATCGGCATCCTGATAACTTTTGGAAATCAGATAACCCTCGGCGCGCAGCTGTGTCAGGATATGTTCGGAATCCACCGTCGCCTTCGGGCAACCGAGCGAGACGAAGCCCACTTTAGGGATGGAATTTTTACTCATTACTGTCTTCATATTTTATTCGGATACCAGTAGCTGAACCAACGCTATCGAAGAAATGCC
Source organism: Gallionella sp. (assembly GCA_043768015.1). GTDB lineage: Bacteria > Pseudomonadota > Gammaproteobacteria > Burkholderiales > Gallionellaceae > Gallionella. The sequence continues at coordinate 4,907 of JAYVKW010000061.1, read as the reverse complement.
CAACGCGATCAGCACGACTTGCTCCAGCGTGTCGCGCAAGGTGGTGCGCTTATGCAATCCGGGTATCAGGTCGGCAACCGCGACGTAGATCATGCTCGCCGCAGCCAACGCCAATAAAATCGGCACGACGCTTTGCATCGATCTCAACGCGTAATAAGCCAGCACACCGCCCAGCAAGGTGGCCAGACTGGACACCAGATTGAGCAGCAACGCCTGTGCCTTGGTGTAACCGGAATGCAGCAGGATCATGAAGTCGCCAACTTCTTGCGGAATTTCATGCGCGATGATCGCCAGTGCGGTGACGATGCCCAGATGCACATCGGCCAAAAATGCGGCTGCGATAATGATGCCATCGACGAAGTTATGAAAAGTGTTGCCGACCATAATCATCGTGCCACTGCGCCCGTGATCGCCAGGCTTTCCAGACTCTGCGAGCTCCACGGGATCGTGCGCCTCGCAATGATCATGGTGGCAATGTCGCCACAACAGCAATTTTTCCAAAGTAAAAAATAACAAAATACCGCCCAACACCGCGCCGCTGACTACTGACACACTGGCACTCAATTTGAGCGCTTCAGGCAATATCTCGAGAAATGCCGCGCCCAACAACGCTCCGATGGCGTAACTGACCAGCGAACTCACCCAATGCGCACGCGCATTCAAAGCGAACAGCGCGGCACACGACACACTCAATGCGCCGCCAACAAGGCTGGCGCCGATGATCCACAGCAAAACGCTCATGGGGATACTTCAGAAATAAAGAAGGCGCGGATTATAACACCCGCTGCACCCGCAAGGAGTGCGCCACCAGGCACTCGCCCTTCAGGCGATCTTGGCGCAGAGCGCGAAAACCTCTGCGAGGCAAAGACGGACGCGCCAACTTTGGCATTTATCAAGCGAATGCGGAATTGACACTGAAATTGACACTGCCAATCAATCCAGCCAGATAAAAGTTCCCATGCGTCCGGTCGCACCATCGCGGCGGTAGGAAAAGAAGCGTTCGCTATCGCGGTAAGTACAGTAGTCGCCACCGTAAATTTGCGTGATGCCCAGCGCGTTCAGACGCAAGCGCGCCAGTGCGTAGATGTCGGCGCACCACTTGCCGGATAGGCCGGGAACGAATGCCGCTACGGACTGCGGCTGTGCGGCGACGAAAGCGGCGCGCACCTCATCGCCGACCTCGAAGGCTTCCTGGCTGATGGCCGGGCCCAGCCACGCCATGAGTTCCTGTGGCGCGACATCCATCGCCTGCACGGTGACCTCGATCACCCCAGCCGCCAAGCCTTTCCATCCGGCATGTGCCGCACCGACCACGCTGCCTTGCGTATCGCACAACAGGACCGGCAGACAATCTGCGGTCATCACCACGCACACCGCCGCGCGGTGCCGCGCGATGCAGGCATCGGCCTGCGGAAGGCAATCCGTCATGTCTGCGTTGACGACATTTGTGCCGTGCACTTGCTTCAGCCATACCGGTTCGCTGGGCAGCAGCGTGTTGAGCAATATGCGATTGCGCTCAACCGCCAGCGGCACATCGCCAACATGGTCGCCGAGATTGAGGCTGTCGTATGGTGCGCTGCTGATGCCGCCGAGACGGGTGGTCTGCAGGGCTTTGACGTTAGCGGGAGCAGGCCAGTCTGGGATGATGCAATGCTCAAGCAGATTCATTCACAATCACCTTGATTTGTTGCAGCAATTGCACCATGTCTTGCGGCAACGGCGATTGCCATTCCATCCTCTCGCCGCTGACCGGATGTTCCAGCGCGAGACGTGTCGCGTGCAATGCCTGGCGAGGAAATCCGGTCAACAAGGCACGCAATTGCGGCACGCACTTTTGCGGCCCTTTGAGGTACACGCTGTCGCCCACCAAGGGATGGCCGATATGCATCAGATGCACGCGTATCTGGTGGGTACGGCCGGTTTCCAGATGGCAGCGCAGCAGCGTGCAGCTCGGGAATTTTTTCTCGATTTGGTAGTGGGTGACCGCAGGTTTGCCGCTTTCCACCACGGCCATTTTGACGCGCTGGGTGGGATGCCGGCCTATCGGCGCGTCCACCTTGCCGGCACGCGTCAACTCGCCATGCACCAGTGCCAGATATTCGCGCTGCACGCTGCGTGCCTCCAGCTGCCGCACCAGCGCGGTTTGCGCGGCGATGGTTTTGGCTATCACCAGCAAGCCGCTGGTGTCTTTGTCCAACCTGTGCACGATGCCAGCGCGTGGCACGCCTTCCAATTGCGGCGCGTAATGCAGCAGCGCGTTGAGCAACGTGCCCTCCCAGTTGCCGCTACCCGGATGCACCACCAGTCCTACCGGCTTGTTGATAACCAACAGCGCGTCGTCTTCATACAAAATTTCGAGCGCGATATCTTCGGCCAGATAGGGCTGTTCGGCAGGATGGCTTTGCGGAAACACTTCCAATTTTTCGCCGCCCCAGACCTTTTGCTTGGTCGTGGCAAACTCGCCATCCACTTTGACTTGCTGTTGGGTAATCCATTCTTGTAAGCGGCTGCGCGAGTACTCAGGAAAAAATTTAACCAATGCCTGATCCAGGCGCAGCCCGGCGTAATCATCGGGAACGATCAAATGCAGCGCGAGAGGAGCCGAAGGTTTTACGCTGGGGTCAACTCCGCATTCGGCTTGCTGAAAATAACCAACCACTTGGCAACCGTCTTTGGGTTGCTTATAACCAGCCACTTGGATGTCGTCTTTTGACAACCTAGTGGAATGGCTATAACCAATGACTTGCTGCGGTTTTTGCAGCTTAGTCAGATGGCTAGTGGTTTCATCAGTAGTTTTATCAGTGGGATGGCTAGTTGTTTCATCAGCGGATTGCCTACCTTTACCTCGCAGGGGCTCTCGCACCCTGCGGGTGTTATAATCGCGCAAATTATTTTCTGGATTTGTCATGCGCCATAGTTTAGCCGTATTTCTGTTACTTACGTTAACCGCCTGCGGTTTATTCGGCTCAAAGCCGGATGCCAATACCCCGGCAAAAACGGCTTCCGCCGAGGAAATGTATAACGATGCAAAGAAACACCTCAATGAGAACAGTTTTGAGGAAGCCATCAAACAGTTTGAATCCCTGCAATCGCATTATCCATATGGGCGTTACGCGCAGCAGGCACAACTCGAGATCGCTTACGCCTACTATCGGCAGAACGAGCCGGAATCCGCCATTGCCGCCGCCGACCGCTTCATTAAGCAATACCCGAATAACCCGCATGTGGACTATGCCTACTATGTGAAGGGTTTGGCCAATTTCAACGCCGATATTGGCCTGTTCGGTTTGGCGAGCGGACAAGACCCCACCGAGCGTGACCCGAAAGCGGCGCAAGATTCGTTTGCCGCCTTCAGGGATTTGGTAACGCACTTTCCCTCCAGCAGGTACGCAGCCGATTCCAAATTACGCATGCAGTATCTGCTCGACGCGCTGGCAAAACATGAAATCCATGTCGCCAGATACTACCTGCGCCGCGGCGCGGACATCGCTGCGGTGAACCGCGCCAAGGAGGTGTTGATGCAATATCCTAACACGCCCGCGATACACGATGCGCTACTGATACTGGTGCAAGGCTATGACGCCTTGGGCATCAAGGAACTGCGCGACGACGCGCAGCGTGTGCTGGACAACAACTTCCCCCGAACCACCTCGCCAGCAAACAAGGGCAGCGAAAAATCGCAGTAGCGTATCTGAAGGGAACCTCTAAAAATCCACATTTCATCCCAACTGCTGCGTTGCGGAAAAAATTTCTTGCTAGCATATCAATCATATGCGGCGCTGCGAGATTTTTTCCGCGCCTTGCTGACGATTCCGCACGGGCTACTTTTGCTCGTAGCGGATCGGCGTCCCCTTGTGGGGCATTTGGGCGAACTCTGAATTTTCAGAGGCTCCCTGAAAATTATTTTGTTTAGCTCCAACCTTCCGAAATGAGGTTCCATGAAATATTGCAGCCTGTGCGGCGCCCCGGTCGAATTGCGCATCCCGCCGGATGACAACCGCGCGCGTCACGTGTGTACCGGCTGCGGCGAGGTGCATTACCAGAACCCCAAACTGATTGTCGGTGCCATGCCGGAATGGCAGGACAAAATCCTGTTGTGCCGTCGTGCCATCGAACCTCGCCACGGACTATGGACACTTCCCGCCGGCTTCATGGAAAACGGCGAAACCACCGCCGAGGCGGCCACCCGCGAAACGCTGGAAGAAGCCAATGCGCGCGTTGTGATCGGCGACTTGTACTCGATGTACAGCCTGCCCTATATCAATCAGGTGCATCTGCTGTTCCGCGCCAAACTGCTAGCGCTGGATTTTTCCCCCGGGCAAGAAAGTCTGGAAGTCAAACTATTCGGCGAAGCTGAAATACCGTGGGATGAAATCGCGTTTCGCCCGGTGCGTTTCAGCCTTGAACATTACTTTGCCGAACGTAACAGCGGAAAATTCAGTTTCCATATTGGCGAGCTGGCTCCGCCTGCCCAACGCTGATAGGGAGCCTCTAAAAATTCAGAGTTCGCCTAAATGCCCCACAAGGGGACGCCGATCCGCTACGGGCAAAAGTAGCCCGTGCGGAATCGTCAGCAAGGCGCGGAAAACGAAGTTTCAGTGTAGGGTAACCTTTAGGTTGGCCGGAACTAAAAAATTTCGCAGCGCCGCATATGGGTTATATGTAAGCAAGAAATTTTTTACGCAACACAGCAGTTGGGATGAAATCTGGATTTTTAGAGGTGCCCTGTACGCGGGCAGTCCCACACGCCGGCACTTCGGCCGTAAGCAAGAACTCCGCGTGTCGCCTGAAATCATCAGTACTACGTTGTTACGAGGTGCACCCATGAGCGCAATTTCCTACAACCGTTTCCGCAAGGACCCCGGCAAGGTCATCGACGAGGTTTTCGACACAGACGAGCCTGTGAC
>JAYVKW010000060.1:0-4270 GCA_043768015.1 Gallionella sp. | reverse complement strand
CAGCCGAGCCGCCCGCCACGTCCAGCACGCGCTGACCTTCACGCACGCCGCTGACGCTGACCGCGAAGCGTTTCCACAATCGATGCAGACCTGCCGACATCAGGTCGTTCATCACATCGTATTTGCTGGCGACCGAGGTGAATACGCCCGCGACGCGCTTGGCTTTTTCTTCCTCGGCAACGGTCTCAAAACCGAAATGGGTGGTCTTGGTCATGGTTGGCTCCGGTAGCTCATGCCCCGCATCCTTTGGGTCCTTTGTTAGCTGCGGTATCGTTGGGGCCCGGTTTGCGGCTTGCGCCATTCGCTTCGATTCTGCTCAGATAATCCTGCCACAAAGCTGCTTGATGTTCGCCCAGATTGCAGAGATATTCCCAAGTGTAGAGGCCGCTATCGTGACCATCGTCGAACTCGATCTTCAGCGCATAGCTGCCTACCGGTTCTACGCCGATGACATTCACGTCTTGCTTGCCGATTTGCAGGACCTCCTGCCCGGGGCCGTGCCCACGCACTTCAGCGGAGGGTGAATGCACACGCAAGAATTCGTAAGGCAGCTGATAACGCGCGCCGTCGTCGAAGGCGATTTCCAATTGTTTGGATTGCTGGCGCAGCGTGATCTCGGTCGGGATCGTCATAGGGTTTGAGATGCGTGATACTGAAAAGGGTGAGGCATTATCGCAAGATGGGGAGCAATCTACAAATCATTGCAGGCCGCTGACATAACGCTGTCAGTAGAGGGTGTGTAGAGTTATGTCGGACGCTATTGAGTGGAGGTATGATTATCGTCGCGACGGCAAGGAGTAAATATAACCCGGTTAATCAATTCATTGAGATTGCGCTGTTCCCTGAGGGCGCATTCAGGGGCATTATTCGAAAACTGGGAATTAGAGGCGGCGTATTTTTTTGAGCAATGCCGTGGTCGAGCGTTGGTGCAGAAACGGAATACTGTGCACCGTGCCCCCCCAGCCTTGCACTTCTTTTGAGCCTACGATGTTTTCCGGCTTCCAGTCACCGCCTTTTACCAACACATCGGGACGACAGGAGAGTATCAAGTTCAGCGGGGTGTCTTCGTCGAATACCACCACCAGGCTGACCGATTCCAGCGCCGCAAGCACCATCATGCGGTCTTGTTCGGCATTGATCGGGCGGTCATCGCCCTTGCCTTGACGTTTTACCGAGGCATCGCTGTTAACCCCGACGATGAGTGTTGCGCCCAGCGCGCGGGCTTGAGCGAGGTAGGTCACATGACCGCGATGCAGCACGTCGAAGCAGCCGTTGGTGAACACCAGCGAACGCGGCAGTACGGCAACCCGCGCGGCGAGTTCACCGGGGGCGCACAACTTTCGTTCGAAGGCGGGTGCGGAATACATTTAATCGAGGTATTCAAACATTCTGACCACGCGCTGCACCCCTTGGCTGGTGCTGGTGACATCGGTGGCGGCATCGGCCTCAGAGCGGTTGACAATGCCCATCAAATAAACCGTGCCATTTTCGGTAACCACTTTGATGTGGTCGGCGTTGAAGTGTTTGTCGCTTACAAAGCGCAGTTTTACGTTAGAGGTGATCAGACCGTCGTTGCTGCGCGATGCCAGCGAGCTGATGTTTGAGACGGCAAGATCGTTGCTCACATCGCGCACGTTTTTTATCTCGGAAACGATCTTGCCAATTTCGGTCTTGGTGGATTCGTCCAGCACTTCGCCGCTGATCAACACGTTGTGATTGTAGCTGGTCACATTGACGTGCATGGCACTTTTGAATTGTTTGTCGATGCGTTCAAAGGCCTGGGTTTCGATCTGCTGGTCTTCGATAAATACATCCCTGCCGCGGCGATCCTGCGCCAGCATGATCCCCGCGCCCACGCCTGCCGCAACGACGGGAAAACAGCCTTGCAGCGAACCGGATACCAGCGCGAGCAGCAGCAGGGAAACGACGCGCACCGTCATTCCCCCAGCAAAAGATAATCAATGATGTCGCACAGGCAATGCAGGGTGAGCAGGTGTACTTCCTGGATGCGCGCGGTGCTTTGTGCATCCACGCAAATCAATACGTCGTCAGGGCGCAGTGAGCGGGCCATTTCGCCGCCGTCGCGCCCGGTCAGCGCGACCACGCGCATATCGCGTTCGTGAGCGGCATGAATGGCGGCCACCACATTCGGCGAATTGCCGCTGGTGGAAATCGCCAGCAGGCTGTCACCGGGCAAGCCCAGCGCACGAACCTGCTTGGAGAATATCTGGTTGTAGTCGTAATCGTTGGCGATCGATGTCAACACCGAACTGTCGGTTGTCAATGCGATACACGCCAGACCGGGACGCTCTTTTTCAAACCGATTCAGCAATTCCGCCGCGAAATGTTGGGCGTCGGCTGCCGAGCCGCCATTCCCGCAGCACAGAATTTTGCCGTCATTGGTGACGCAGTCGAAAAAAATTTGCGCGCCGTTGGCGATGGGTTGCGCCAGCCCATCCTTTACTCTCAGCTTGATCTCCGCGCTGTCTTTGAAATGCTTGATGATGCGTTTGTTGATGTCCATGTGGGTTTAGGCTTATGTGCTGTGGACGAATATTAACCGAATCAGGCGTCGAACGCATTCTTGAGCCATTGCATGTTGCACCCCTGCATATCATCGAGCAGTACGGCATCGAAGCGGCATGGCGGGGTGCGCGCGAGACTGGCGAGATATTGTTGCGCGGTACGGATGATGCGTTGTTGCTTGTGCGTATCAATGCTGGCCGCGGCACCGCCGAAACCGGCATTGCGCCGCAAGCGTACCTCGATGAACACCAGCGTTGTCCCGTCCTGCATGATCAAATCGATCTCGCCAAAACGGCTGCGATAATTTTGCGCGACCAGCTTCAAGCCCTGCTGCTGTAAAAACTGCGCGGCCAGTTGTTCGGCCTGTGCGCCATGCTTGATCATGGCGTGTTGATTACTTGACCAGGGAACATCTGTGAGGTGGGTGCGGCAGATGCTGCGTCGGGCAGGTGGGCGTGTCCTTGTGCAAACACCGCCGGAATCGCCATGTGCTGGAAGTTGTGGCCATTGAGTTGGATCTGCCCGCTCACGCCGTCCAGCGGCAAAGCGGTATTGATTTTGTTGGCAAGCATCAATTGAATTAGCCGGAATGAGTCTATTCCCAGCGCGTAAAGCCGCTCACGGTCTACTGAAAGCGGCGGGTTGGCGCGCGGATAAATCATCACGGCGGGATGATCGGGCTGCAATAGCCAGGGCATGTCGACAAAGCGGATGCCGTTCAAGTCGTAATTGGTCAGGATGTTGTCGTTGCCGACAAAGATTTGCGAGGTGGCGTACACCGGCAATTTGTTCGGCAGATAGGGGCGGATCAGGCGCGCTTTCTCGGCATCGGTAGCGAGAAATATCATCGTGTCAGTTATGTTGGCGATACCCGCGAACACGGCTGGATCATCGTTGTATTCGATCTCGCGCAGGATGCCTCTGTTTATATCATTGGCCATACCATGGGTTATAGCAGAGCCCGGCCCGGCCCATTCTTCCTCAAAAGCCGATTGCAGACGCTGGGAGATTTGCGTGTGGGTAGTGATGATGATGGCCTGATGCAGGCCTTGCTGTTTGGCCAGTTGCGCGACTTGCCGCGCCTCCGCTTCTACTGCCATGCCGAAAAAATACAACTGCGGGGCGGATTGGCCTTCCACAATGTTCAAGGCCAGGGTTGGCACCGGAATGTCTTTCGCGGCTGCCAGCGCGCTGACGCCGTTGCGCGTCAACGGCCCCACCACGGCGAGCGCGCCGTTGGCGATGGCCTGGCGATAAACGGCGACGACGTTGCTGTTTTCGTCGAAATCACTGTATACGTGTACCGGCAGCATTTGCTTTTTATAATTGGCCGCCGCAAAAAATCCCTGCCGCACCGCATCGGCTGAGGAGCCAAAAATCGCTGATTGCAACGGCAGCAACAGCGCGATATGCGGAAAAGGCTTTTCCGTGGGAAGCACCGGTGGCGCAGGCTTGGCTTCAGGCACAAGCGCCAAGGGCGTCTCAACAATGGTTGCGGGTGGCGTTATCGCTTGACTATCAATCGGGGTGGCAATCGGGGCGGGCTGCTCATTTTCTTTGGTAACGGTTGCGGTCTTTTCATCAGCGGGCGTACGCGGTACGGCGCTGCTACAAGCGTATAGTGCGAACAAAGTTGAGAAACAAATTAAAGATATGGGGAGTACACGTTGCATAACGAACATCCGCAAAAGTTGGAAGCCGCATTATATGTAGTTGCCACCCCGATAGGAAATTTGCGTGACAT
>JAYVKW010000059.1:0-2529 GCA_043768015.1 Gallionella sp. | reverse complement strand
ATCCATCAACTCGATCAGTGCCATCGGGGCATTGTCGCCCTTACGGAAACCGAATTTGAGGATGCGCAGGTAGCCGCCGTTGCGCGCCGCGTAGCGCGGGCCGAGTTCATCGAACAACTTGGTGACCATCTCACGATCACGCAAACGGGCAAAGGCCAAACGGCGGTTTGCCAGGCTCGGGGTTTTGCCCAGCGTCAGGATAGGCTCGGCCACACGGCGCAGTTCTTTGGCCTTGGGCAAAGTGGTCTTGATCAGTTCATGACGCAACAGCGACACGGTCATGTTGCGAAACATCGCCAGGCGGTGGCTGCTGGTACGGTTGAGTTTTCTTAAACCTAAACGGTGACGCATGATTAGCCTCTCTTGACTTCTTTAATTGCTCTATTCGCTCAAACCGCAGCGACAGGCCAGTTTTCCAGCTTCATACCCAGCGACAAATTGTGCTCGGCGAGAACCTGCTTGATTTCGTTCAGCGACTTGCGTCCCAGGTTCGGGGTGCGCAGCAGATCATTTTCGGTGTACTGGATCAGATCGCCGATGTAATGGATGCTCTGTGCCTTAAGGCAGTTGGACGAACGCGGAGTGAGCTCCAGATCATCCACCGGGCGCAACAGGATAGGATCGACCTTGGGTGTTTGCACCTTCTCGACGATAGGCTCGGTGCCTTCCAGCGCAGCGAACACGGAGAATTGATCGACCAGAATACGCGCTGCATTACGAATTGCTTCTTCAGGATCAACCGCGCCATTGGTTTCAATGTGCATCACCAGCTTGTCGAGGTCGGTGCGTTGTTCAACACGTGCACTCTCTACAGCATAGCTGACACGGCTAACCGGGCTGAACGAAGCGTCCAGCGCGATATGGCCGACTGCGCGGGTTTCATTCGGAGCCAGTCTGGAAATCGCCGACACGTAGCCGCGACCTTGTTCGACCTTGATCTGCATGTCCAGCTTGCCGCCTGCAGTCAGGTGTGCGATCACATGATCGGGGTTGATCACTTCGACATCGGCATTGCCGCTGATGTCAGCTGCTGTCACCACGCCCTGGCCTTCTTTTTTGAGGGTCAGCACGACTTCCGGAGTGTTATGCAAACGCAGCACCACGCCCTTGAGGTTCAGCAGAATATCCACAACATCTTCCTGCACGCCGTCTATGGTGGCGTATTCATGCAGCACGCCGGCCATTTTGACTTCAGTCGGTGCGGCACCCTGCATCGAAGACAGCAGGATACGACGCAATGCATTGCCCAAGGTGTGGCCGTAGCCGCGTTCAAAAGGCTCCATCACCACTTTGGCCTGGGTATCGGAAATCTTTTGCACATCGATGATGCGGGGCTTCAAAAATTCATTCTTAGACATACGCTACTCCCCCGTGGATTACTTGGAATACAACTCAACCACGAGATGCTCGTTGATGGTTGCAGGCAGTTCGGCACGTTGCGGCTTGGCTTTAAATATCCCCTTAAAGGCCTTGGTGTCCATTTCGATCCATTCCGGGAAACCGCGCTGTTCGGCCGCAGCGAGAGCCGCCTTGATGCGCAGTTGCGCCTTGGACTTTTCGACCACTTCAACCACGTCGCCGGGACGCACTTGATAGGAAGGAATGTTCACACGCTTGCCATTTACCAGCAAGCCGTTGTGACGCACTACTTGACGCGCTTCGGCGCGCGATGCGCCAAAACCCATGCGGTAGGAAACATTGTCCAAACGCGATTCCAGAATTTGCAACAGGCTTTCACCGGTAATGCCGCGCTGGCTTTCCGCTTGTTTGTAGGTCAGACGGAACTGCTTTTCCAGCACGCCGTAGATACGGCGCACTTTTTGCTTTTCGCGCAGCTGGCCACCGTATTCCGACAGACGGGTATTTTTCTTTTGACCGTGCTGGCCGGGCGGATAAGCTCTGCGCTCAACACCGCATTTGTCGGTAAAACATTTTTCGCCCTTCAGAAACAGCTTCTCGCCTTCACGGCGGCACTGACGGCACTTTGCATCAAGATTTCTAGCCAAGATGGCTCTCCCAAAAAATTAGATATGCCAAAAATTAAATAACAGTTAGATACGCCGCTTTTTAGGCGGACGGCAACCGTTGTGCGGCACCGGTGTGATATCGGAAATGCTGGTGATCTTAAAACCAGCGGCGTTCAATGCGCGCACTGCGGATTCGCGGCCGGGGCCGGGTCCCTTGATACGCACTTCGATATTCTTGACGCCGCACTCAGCAGCAGACTTGCCCACCGTCTCGGCCGCAACCTGGGCGGCAAACGGTGTGCTCTTACGCGACCCCTTAAAACCGTTCGCACCACTGGTCGACCAAGCCAAGGTATTGCCTTGACGGTCGGTAATGGTGACGATGGTGTTATTGAAGGAAGCGTGAACGTGCGCGATACCTTCCGCTACATTCTTTTTGACTTTCTTGCGCACTTTCGTGCTGGGCTTGGCCATACTCTAATCCTCTAAGGCGTTACTGGGGCGTTATAGCAAACTTATTTCTTGGCGCCGGCGATCGCCTTGCGCGGACCCTTGCGGGTGC
>JAYVKW010000058.1:0-5206 GCA_043768015.1 Gallionella sp. | reverse complement strand
CAAGAAATTTTTTACGCAACGCAGCATAACCAGCCACTTGGTTGCCGTTTTTTGGCGACTTAGTGGAATGGCTAGTTGTTCCATCAGTTGGGATGAAATGTGGATTTTTAGAGGTTCCCTGTAGTGCGGCAACAACCCATCCTCGCTGCGGTTGATCTGGGCTCGAATAGTTTTCGGCTGCAGGTTGCCCGGGTCGAGGGGGATCAGCTGTACATGCTGGACGGGTTGCGCGAACCGGTGCGGCTCGCCGCCGGACTCACTGCTGACAAATACCTTGATGCCGAAGCGCAACAACGCGCCCTGGCCGCACTGGGGCGATTTGCCGAACGTCTGCGCGACTTGCCGCGCGAGGCGGTGCGCGCGGTCGGCACCAATTCATTCCGCGTGGCGAAGAATGCCGCCGATTTCATTCCGCAAGCCGAGCACACCTTAGGATTTCCGATAGAAGTCATTGCCGGACATGAGGAAGCGCGCCTGATCTATCTGGGCGTGGCGCATGGCCTGCCGCCATCAAAAGACAATCGGCTGGTGATGGACATCGGCGGCGGCTCCACCGAATTCATCATCGGCAACGGACTCACTCCGCTTAAACTGGAAAGCCTGTACATGGGCTGCGTCAGTTTCAGTTGCCGTTTTTTCCCGGATGGAAAAATCACCAAACAAAACCTCAAGCAGGCGGAACTCGCCGCGCGCAATGAATTACAAACCATCGTCGCCGACTACAAAGGGCAGTGGCGGCTGGCTCTCGGCTCGTCCGGTACGGCAAGGGCCATCGCCGAAATATTGGAGCTGAACGGCTACAGCAAGGGCGGCATCACCCGCGATGGGCTCGACAAACTGCGCGCCCATCTGCTCACTGCGGGCGACGTGCAAAAGCTCAACCTGCAAGGCTTGCGGGCGGATCGCATCCCCACGCTGGCGGGCGGCTTTGCCATCATGTACGCGGCCTTTTGCGAACTGGACATCACCCACATGGATGCCGCTTTGGGGGCGTTGCGCGAAGGCGTGCTGTACGACTTGTGGGGGCGCTTTCACGACAACGACATGCGTGCCGTAACCGTGCAGCAATTCATGCAACGTTATCATGTCGACACCCGGCAGGCCGCGCGTGTGGCAAAACTGGCGCATGTATTCGCGCAGCAATTTCTCGACGGCGAAAACGTTTCCGACAGCAAAAATTGGGAAGCCGCACTGCAAATACTCAACTGGGCGGCCAGTCTGCACGAGATCGGCATCAGCGTCGCGCACAGCGGCTATCACAAACACACCGCCTACATCCTCGCCAACGCCGACATGCCGGGCTTCTCGAAAAAGGAACAGGCGCGCCTGAGCATGCTGACACTGGCACAGCGCGGCAGCCTGAACAAGCTGCAGGGACAACTGAAAAATGCCGAGGATTACGTGTTGGCAATGAGCCTGCGCCTGGCTGTGCTGTTCTATCGCAACCGCAGCGACAGCGGCTTGCCCGCTTTGCACGGGCGTTTCAGCGGCACCAAATTCCACCTCGCGATGAACCCGGACTGGCTGGCGCAGAATCCATTGACCGAAACCGTGTTGCAGGATGAAGTGAAGCAGTGGAAAGCGCTGGGGGCCAGTTTGCAGGTTGTCGAAGGATAAGAACCAAAGCACAAGGGGCAAGGACTGAGTTGTAGGAGCGGGCCATGCCCGCGATTATTTATTTGTTCGCGGGCATGGCCCGCTCCTACAATTTTTCCAGCCTACGATTTTTCCAGCACTTCGCTCAACATTCGCTCCACACCGATCTGCCACGATGGCAGGTTCAAATCGAAAGTGTGTTGCAGTTTGGTGGTATCCATCCGCGAATTGTGCGGGCGTTTGGCAGACGTGGGGAAAGCGCTGGTGGGCACCGGCTTGATGGCATCCGGCGCGACCTTGAGCGGGACGCCCGCACGCCGGGCAAAATCGATAACGAAGCGGGCATAGCCGTGCCACGAAGTTTCACCTCCGGCAACCAGATGATATAGGCCGGACAGTTCCGGTCGCTGCCGGGCAGTGCGGATGGCGTGTGCGGTGATGTCGGCCAACAGATCCGCCCCGGTGGGTGCGCCGATCTGGTCGTTGATGACGCTGAGGCTATCGCGCTCGCGAGCCAGCCGCAACATGGTCTTGGCAAAATTTCCGCCGCGTGCGCCATACACCCAGCTGGTGCGGAAAATCAGGTGGTTGCAACCGGATTGCAGGATCAGTTGCTCGCCTTCCAGCTTGGTTGCGCCGTACACACTCAGCGGAGCGACGGGGTCGGTTTCCAGCCAGGGTTTGTCGCCGCTGCCGTCGAATACATAGTCGGTGGAATAATGGATCAGCCATGCATGGGCACGCTGAGCTTCTTGCGCCAGCACACCGGGGGCAAGTGCGTTGATGATGCGGGCCAGCTCCGGCTCGCTCTCGGCCTTGTCCACTGCGGTGTGCGCGGCAGCATTGACAATGACATCCGGTGCAATGGAACGCACCATTTTTGCCAGACCTTCCAGATTGGTGAAGTCGCCGCTGAATTCTTTACTGTCGTGACCCAGCGCGACCAACTCGCCCAGCGGCGCCAAGCTACGCTGCAACTCCCAGCCGACCTGGCCGTTTTTGCCGAGCAGCAGGATTTTCATCCGGCGCGCTCCGCGTAATTTTTCTCCACCCACTTGCGATAATCCCCCGATTGCACGTTGTGCACCCATTCCTGATTATTCAGATACCAGCGCACGGTCTTGCGTATGCCGGTCTCAAAAGTCTCGGCAGGTTTCCAGCCCAGCTCGCGTTCGATCTTGCGCGCATCGATGGCATAGCGGCGGTCGTGGCCGGGGCGGTCAGTGACGAAAGTGATTTGCTCGCGATAAGATTTGCCGTTGGGTCGCGGCTGCAATTCATCGAGTAATCCGCAAACCGTATGCACGATATCGAGATTGGCTTTTTCATTCCAGCCGCCGATGTTGTACACCTCGCCCAGCCTGCCCTTTTCCAGCACACGGCGAATCGCGCTGCAATGATCTTTGACATATAACCAATCGCGGATCTGCTGGCCATCTCCATATACCGGCAACGGCTTGCCCGCGAGCGCGTTGACGATCATCAGCGGGATCAGCTTCTCCGGAAAGTGATACGGGCCGTAGTTGTTGGAACAGTTGGTGGTCAGCACCGGCAGCCCGTAGGTATGGTGGTAAGCGCGCACCAGATGATCGCTGGCGGCCTTGCTGGCGGAGTAAGGGCTGTTCGGTTCATAGCGTCTGGTTTCGCCGAATGCCGGCTCGTCCTTGGCCAGCGAGCCATACACCTCGTCGGTGGAGACATGCAGGAAACGGAAAGCGGATTTTTCCGCATCAGCCAGGCCTGACCAGTAGGCGCGCACCGCCTCCAGCAAATGAAAGGTGCCGACGATGTTGGTCTGGATGAAATCCTCGGGGCCGTGTATCGACCTGTCCACATGGCTTTCCGCCGCGAAATTGACCACCGCGCGCGGACGATGTTGCGCCAGCAACTTGCCGACCAATGCTGCATCGCCGATGTCGCCCTGCACAAAGATGTGGCGCGGGTCGTTCTTGAGCGTGGCAAGGTTTTCCAGATTGCCCGCGTAGGTCAGCTTGTCCAGATTGATCACGGACTCGCCGCCTTGCGCGAACCAATCCAGAACGAAATTGGAGCCGATAAATCCTGCACTGCCGGTTACTAATATCATGTTATTTACCACCCCGGACGAGGCGCGCCATGTTTCAAATGAGACGCGATTATATTCGATGCGATCAGTCGGTCATACATGCCAACACTTCGCACAACTCCTTCAAATCAATTGCCGGAACCACATCCACATTTTGACCGAGCGGATAGCCTGTTTCTACGGGAGCTATGACATACACCTGTTCCAACCCCAAGTCCTCCACTGCCGACCAAAATCCTCTGGACAAAGTCGGCGCACTGGAAAATTTGATCTCGAACCCGATTTTTTTATTGCCGCGCTCAGCGATAACATCTACTTCAGCTCCGGCTGCGGTACGATAAAAGGAAAGCTGCCAAGGCGACGGTAACAGCTGCGCAATCTGCTCCAATACCCATCCTTCCCAGGATGCCCCCACCACGGGGTGGCCCGCAAGATCCTCCAGATTGCGTAAACCAAGTAGCGCATGCAACAGGCCACTATCGCGCAAATATATTTTGGGGGACTTCACCAAACGCTTGCTCAAATTGGCATGCAACGGCGGCAACCGCCGGACCATATAGGTTGCTTCAAGAATATCCAGATAATGTTGCACCGTAGGTGCCGAAACGCCAAAACCCGAGGCTAGGCGGGATGCATTCCACATCTGCCCATGCAAATGAGCCAGCATCTGCCAAAACCGTCGCAGCGTGGTGCCAGGCACCCGTATGCCGAAAGCCGGAATGTCCCGCTCCAAATGAGTGACGATAAAGGATTCACGCCACGCAGCCGAGGCCTCATCAGTCCCGGCCAACCAACTCAGCGGATACCCACCGCGCAACCAGAACGAAGGCAATTCCGCAAATGTTGGCTGAACCTCGCTCACATCGAAAGGGGACAGCTCATGAAAGGAAATGCGCCCAGCCAACGATTCCGAAGCCTGTTGCAGCAACTGTGGCGAGGCTGAACCCAACAGCAAAAATCTCCCGGGGCGGCGGTTACCATCAATCAGCGCCCGCAAAATCGAAAACAGCTCGGGGCGGCGTTGTATTTCATCCAGCACAACCAGATGGCCGGTATGTCGCGACAGGAAAAGCTCCGGATCGGCAAGTTTGGCAAGATCGGATGGCCGCTCAAGATCCAAATACAAACTGCCCGCACGACCCGCCGTGATGATACGCGCGAGTGTGGTCTTCCCCGCCTGGCGCGGCCCGAGGAGCGCAACGGCGGGAAATTGTTCCAGCGCATGCTCGATGACTGGATAAAGACGTCGGTTCAGCATCTTTGCATATTAAATGACTATCTTTCAATATGCAAGGATACAACCGTATTTTCTCAGGGGTTAAATCACCCGCATAATCAGCGCAGATGCTGGTTGTGATACCAATCCGCCGTGGCGCGCAAGCCCTGCTCCAGCGTATACGGCGGAGACCAAGCCAATTCGCTCCGTATCTTTTTATCACTGATGCGCAACGAGCCAAACAATCTATCAACCTGTTCCGCACGCCCCAACAAAGTTGCCACGGCGCGCAGCAGACCGGGCGGAAAATAAAATGCCCGGCTGTTGCG
>JAYVKW010000057.1:0-7945 GCA_043768015.1 Gallionella sp. | reverse complement strand
ATTTCCTGATGTGCAACCCGGCGATCTGATTATCGAAGCCTTTGCTTGCTTGTTGCCGGAGTCATACATCGACGCGATGGCTGCACAAGCGCAGCAGCCGATTTGGATCAACCTCGAATACTTGAGTGCCGAAGATTGGGTCGAGGGCTGTCACAAGCTGCCTTCGCCGCATCCGACCTTGCCGCTGACGAAATATTTTTTCTTCCCCGGCTTCACCACGCAGACCGGCGGATTGTTACTGGAGCGCGATCTATTGGCGCGGCGTGATGCATTCCAGAACGAGGCCATACAGCAACAGGCATTCTGGCAATCCATTGGCATGGAAATGCCAGCTGCAAAGACGCTGAAAATCTCGCTGTTCGGTTATGAAAATGCCGCGCTGCCCGGCTTGTTCGATGCGTGGACGGCCGCTGCGCAACCCGTGCTGTGCCTGGTTCCGGAAGGCCGTATCTTGCCGCAAGTCGGGCAATACTTCGGTGACCCTGCGCCGCATGCGGGCAGCGATTATGTGCGCGGCAATTTGCATGTGCGCGTGTTGCCGTTCGTCGAGCAGGAATGCTATGACCCGCTGCTATGGGTGTGCGACATTAACTTCGTGCGCGGTGAAGATTCCTGCGTGCGCGCGCTATGGGCGGGGCGGCCGTTCGTTTGGCAAATCTATCCTCAGCATGACGCGGTGCACTTGAAAAAGCTCGAAGCCTTCCTCATGTCGTATAGCGAACAGCTCAGTCCGTCCGCTAAAGAGGCTGTACAAGGTTTGTGGCAGGCTTGGAACAGCGGTAATTTGAACCCCCAAACCCCCCTTGATCCCCCCTTGTCAGGGGGGAGGGGGCAGTCTCCTCCCCTGATAAGGGGAGGTCGGGAGGGGTTTAGCAGTGCAGCAGCAGGACAGGCCGCTTGGTCAGTCTCAGGACCGGCATGGCCTGCCTTTGTAGCGGCGCGTGGCGAGCTGGAACGCCACACTCAACATTGGTCGCGGCAATTAGCCGGAAATAATCTGGCGTTGAATTTGCTGGATTTTTGCCGGGAAATCGGTAGAATGCGCGCCTAGGAAATTGAAGGGTAGCCAACATGAAAATAGCACAAGAAGTTCGCGCAGGTAACGTCATTATGGTGGGCACCGAGCCGATGGTCGTGCTCAAGGCAGATTATAGCCGCTCGGGCCGTAACGGCTCCGTGGTCAAGATGAAGATGAAGAATTTGCTGACCGACTCCGCGCAGGAGACCGTGTACCGCGCCGACGACAAATTCGAACAAATCATGCTGGACCGCAAGGAAGTGACTTACTCTTACTTTTCCGATCCGATGTATGTGTTCATGGACGGCGAATATAACCAGTATGAAATCGAAGCAGAAAGCATGGGCGATGCGATCAACTACATCGAAGACGGCATGGCTTGCGAGGTGGTGTTCTACAACGACAAAGCCATCTCGGTCGAGCTGCCCAACACCATCGTGCGCGAAGTTATCTATACCGAACCCGCGGTGCGCGGCGACACGTCCGGCAAGGTGATGAAACCGGCCAAGATCAATACTGGTTTTGAGCTGCCCGTTGCCGCCTTCGTCGAAATCGGCGACAAGATCGAGATCGATACCCGCACCAACGAATTCAAACGCCGCGCTTAGTTTCAGTTCATTGCTTCGAAGAAAAAGCCAACCGCGAGGTTGGCTTTTTTATTCAAGGAGTATTTCTCGACCGCAATACCCTGTACTTTTCCTTCCTTGCATGTTTCCTGCCAGCACTTAAAATTGTGATTTCCACCCCGAATATCTTTCCGGGCTAAGCAAAACAAAAAGCTCACTGCAAGAGTGAGCTTTTTGTAATAAGAGTTGAAACAGTCACGGTTCTTGCAGCTTACAGCGCTACTTGATCAGATTTTTCGGCGGCTGGCTGCTCATCCAAGCAGGGACAATAATGCCAGACCCCCGCCGATGAAAAGAATGCCTGCCACCTCGCTCATTTTGAATTCTTCCCCCAATATCATGCGGGAAGAAACAATCGCCACTACGGGTGTTCCGAGCACTGAAAGACTGGCTTCCCATGCAGGCACGCGGTCGAGAATAGTAATCCATAGCCACCAGCACATGGCCGTGCTAATCACAGACATGAAGGTAAGAATGCCGATGTACGGCACGGACCAGTCCGTGGGGCGTTCCGGGATCATCAGCGCCAGCAGTACCAGCGGTATTGCGCCCAGCAACATTTGCCATGTAGTCAGGGAGAGCAGATCGACCTGTTGCCGTGAACGCAGACGCTTAACCAGAACGGTGCCAATGGCCCAGCATAATGCAGCCATCACAGCGAGAAAATTACTGAACAGGCTGGAATGCATATTCCATGGTTCGATAATCAGTACCAAGCCAGTTAGTGTGCTCAAGGCGGCCAGCCACTGCTTGCCTCGGATACGTTCCCCCAGAATCGGCCAGGCAATAAGCAGCGTCCAGATGGGCATGGTAAAAACCAGCACCGCCGTTTTGCCTGGGCCGCCTTCCACCAAGGCCCATGTTTGCAACGCCATGAAGCCCGTTACCTGCATTAGACCTATGGCCAGAGTCGGTCCGGGAGCCTCCAGTCTAACCGGTCGCCCCATCAGCTTGAGTGCCAAGAGCAGAGCCAGAGCCCCGCCGACACAACGCTCTGCAACGAACGCGAAAGGCGGCGCATAAACCAGCGCCTGTTTAGCCAGAACCCACGTGTACCCCCATGTGATCGTAAGGATGAACAGTGCTAACGGCATTACCCAACGGGCACGGGGAAAGGAAGAAGACATCGGAAACTTATTGCGCAAAATTAAAAGAGCTGCATGATAGCTGACTGGTGCTCCGCACCAGTCAGGATTATTGGGATCGCATATTCTTACTGCATATCCCGTTGATCATCACTAGCCATTCAACAATTTCATGCCTGCCTCAACATAACGTGCACCCGTTGCTGCGCCAAATGGAAAGATTACCTCAATTTCTGCCAGTTCATCCTTGCTGAGTTTTACGTCGACGGCCTTCACGTTTTCTTCCAGATAAGTGCGCCGTTTGGTGCCGGGGATCGGGACGATGTCGTCACCCTGGGCCAGCACCCACGCGAGTGCCAGTTGCCCCGGCGTGCAGCCTTTAAGAGCAGCGATTTCTTTTACCTTCGCCACCAACGCAATATTTTTAGTGAAATTATCTCCCTGAAAGCGCGGGCTAGTGCGACGGTAATCATCTTCTGGGAATTGCTCAGGCCGCGTGATTGTGCCAGTCAAAAAGCCCCGCCCAAGTGGGCTGTACGGCACAAAACCGATTCCAAGTTTGCGGCAGGTAGCAAGCACGCCCTGTTCAGGATCTCGGGTCCAGAGAGAGTATTCGCTTTGCAAGGCAGTGATCGGGTGCGTTTGATGGGCGCGCTCCAGCGTTTGTGGCGAAGCTTCGGACAGGCCTATGTAACGAATTTTCCCGGCTTTGACCAGATCACCAAGAGCGCCGACGGTCTCTTCGATAGGTGTTTGGGGATCGATGCGATGCTGGTAGTAGAGATCAATCATTTCCACGCCCAGGCGCTTCAGGCTTCCTTCGACAGATAGGCGAATATAATCCGGGCTTCCATTGATGCCACGCGCATTCGGATTGGTCTTGTCGCGCACGAAGCCGAATTTGGTCGCGATGAAAACCTGATCGCGCTTGCCCTTGATCGCTCTACCGAGTAGTTCTTCGTTGGTATAGGGTCCATACATGTCGGCCGTATCGAAAAAGGTAATGCCTAATTCAATGGCGCGATGGATGGTGGCGATGGATTCGACATCATCACGATTGCTGTAAAAATCGCTCATACCCATGCAGCCCAAGCCGATGGATGAAACAGTGGGGCCATTCGCCCCTAATTGACGTGTTTTCATGTGAAATTTCCTCGTAAGAGTGTGGTGTCGTGCAATTGTACGCATTACTGTCCACACTTTCCCGCAGTTGCAACGTGCAGTCTGTGCAGTGGTCAACAAAGCCACAATTGTTGAAGCCAGCCTTTTCACCTTAACAATAAGTATGAATTTGAAATACAATCCGCGCTGCTGATTTCATGATGATTCTGCAATCAATAACCCACTTCAGGAAAAATAAATGAGCCACACTTTATATCAGGCGAAAGTACAACGCGTGCAACGCTGCGAATTAGCGGTACCCGGTTCCAATCCCGGCATGTTCGAAAAAGCGCTGAAAAGCGGATCGGATTTTGTTTTTCTCGACCTTGAAGACGCGGTCGCGCCGGACGACAAGATACAGGCGCGCAAGAATGTGATTCAGGCAATCAACGATCTGGACTGGAAGGGCCACGGCATCACCCTCTCGGTGCGCATCAACGGGCTGGATACCCAGTACATGGTGCGCGATGTGGTTGATCTGGTCGAGCAGGCCGGTCACAAGATCGACACGTTGCTGGTGCCCAAGGTGGGCGTGCATGCGGATGTGTATATGGTCGAGGCCATGTTGAATCAGCTGGAAGCGCAGCAGAGATTGAAAAACAAGATCGGCATCGAAGCGCTGATTGAAACCGCGCTGGGCATGGCCAACGTCGAAGACATCGCGCGCCACGGCGCAGCGGGTCGGCTTGAAGCATTGCACTTCGGCGTGGCCGACTACGCGGCCAGCAACCGTGCCCGCACCATCAACATCGGCGGGCTTAACCCGGATTATCCGGGCGATCAATGGCATCACGCCATTAGCCGCATGACGGTCGCCTGCCGCGCCTACGGCCTGCGTCCGATCGACGGCCCGTTTGGCGACATCAAGGATCCAGACGGTTTTATGCTGGCCGCCAGACGCGCCGCCGCGCTGGGCATCGAAGGAAAATGGGCGATTCATCCGTCGCAGGTCGCGCTCGCCAATGAAGTGTTTACCCCGCCCGCAGCGGAAGTGGAAAAAGCCCAGCGTATCCTTGCAGCCTTAAAAGAAGCCGCAGCGCAAGGCAAAGGCGCGGCCTCCCTGGATGGTCGCATGATCGATGCCGCCTCGGCGCGCATGGCTGACAATGTCGTTAAAGCAGTGCAAGCCATCGCTGCGAAGAAATAATTTCAACATGTAGGAGCGCAATTTATTGCGCGATGGTTGTGCAGAGCTATCGCGCAACACCCTAAAGGGTGCAAGAACCTCTTCGAGGTAAATTGCGCTCCTACAGAGCACGAACGGCCTAGCGGGTTATCCGAGTTCAACACAAATTGTAAGGGAGTAATCGTTTGGACATCCATGAATATCAAGCAAAAGAGATACTGTCGAATTACGGTGTCAAAATCGCAGAGGGTGGTGTGGCGCATAGCCCCGAAGAAGCCGTACAGCGCGCGCGCGAAATTGGCGGCGATGCCTGGGTGGTGAAAGCGCAGATCCATTCCGGCGCGCGCGGCAAGGCGGGCGGCATTAAAATTTGCAAGACGCACGAGGCTGTCGAGGTCGCTGCCGATGAGTTGCTGGGCAAGACGCTGGTCACGCACCAGACCGGGCCGGCAGGCAAAGTCTGTTCACGGGTGTATGTCGAAGCGGCAACGGACATCGCCAGGGAAATGTATTTGTGCATCGTGGTTGATCGGGGCAGCGAACGCATCGTCATGATCGGTTCTGCCCAAGGCGGCATGGAGATCGAGGAGTTGGCCGAGACCCATCCGGACGCGATCAAAAGAATCTACGTCGAACCCGCCGTCGGCCTGCAAGACTTTCAGGCGCGCGAGATGGCTTTCGCGTTGGGCGTGGAGACCGCTCATCTGAACCATGCGGTCAAAGCCATCAAGGGTTGCTACCGCGCGTTGCGCGATCTGGACGCGAACATGCTGGAGATCAATCCGCTGGTCGTCACGCCTAGTGGCGAACTGGTCGCGCTGGACGCGAAAATGAGCTTCGATCCCAACGCCCTGTTCCGCCGCCACAAAATTTCTGAGCTGCGCGACAAGACCCAGATCGACCCGCGCGAAGTGGCGGCTGCCGATCACGACCTCAGCTACATCGGGCTGGACGGCGACATCGGCTGCATGATTAACGGCGCGGGTCTGGCGATGGCGACCATGGACATGATTAAACTGGCCGGTGGCGAACCGGCTAATTTTCTCGACGTGGGCGGCGGCGCATCCGCCGAGCGCACCGAAAAAGCGTTCCGCTTGGTGCTGGCCGACAAAGGCGTCAAGGCGATGCTGGTCAACATTTTTGCCGGCATCAACCGCTGCGACTGGATCGCCGAAGGCGTGGTACACGCGGTCAAAAACATCGACATGAAAGTCCCGCTGATCGTGCGTTTGTCCGGTACCCATGTCGAAGCAGGGCGGCGCATCATCACCGAAAGCGGTTTGCCCATTATCATGGCCGAGACCTTGGCAGATGCCGCCGAGAAAGCGGTCAAGGCACGCAATGAAGTAGTCGCCCAAGAAAAGATCGCAAGCGAAAAAATAACAGGCGGAAACAGAGGGAATGCGTAATGGCAATACTCATAGATAAAACCACCCGCATCATCGTGCAAGGCTTCACCGGCAAGATCGGCAGCTTTCACGCGCAGGACATGATCAACTATGGCTCCCATGTCGTCGGTGGCGTTACCCCCGGCAAGGGCGGGCAACGGCATCTGGGCCTGCCGGTGTTCAACACTGTGAAACAGGCGGTACACGAAGTCGGGGCCGAAGCCAGCATCATCTTCGTGCCTCCCGCGTTCGCCGCGGATTCGATCATGGAAGCCGCCGACGCAGGCATCAGATATTGCGTGGCGATCACCGACGGCATTCCCACTCAAGACATGATGACCGTAAAAAACTTCCTGCGCCGCACCCCCAAGGAAGAACGCATGATGCTGACCGGCCCCAACTGCGCCGGCACCATCAGCCCCGGACAGGCGATGCTGGGCATCATGCCGGGACACATTTATATACGCGGCAATGTCGGCATCGTCGGACGTTCCGGCACACTGGGCTATGAAGCCGCCGACCAGATGAAAGCCTTGGGCATCGGCATCTCCACCTCGGTGGGCATCGGTGGCGACCCGATCAACGGCAGCTCGCACCGCGACGTTCTGGAAAAATTTGAAGAGGATAAAGACACTAAAGTCGTGTTAATGATAGGCGAGATCGGCGGGCAGCAAGAGATCGAAGCCGGCATCTTCGCCAAGGAACACATGAGCAAACCGCTGATCGCCTACATCGCCGGATTGACCGCCCCGCAAGGCCGCCGTATGGGCCATGCCGGCGCGATCATCTCCTCGGCGGGCGAGAGCGCCGCAGAAAAAGTAGCGATGCTGCAAGAGCTGGGCGTCACTATCTGTCCGACTCCATCGGCAATGGGCGAAACGGTTGCGAAGGTGCTGGCCGGGATGAAGTGAGTGCGAAGAGGTTTAAGTAGCTTCTCGCTACCATGATTTTTTGATTGGTAGTTCAACCAAACTTTTTTACGCCAGCTTTGTTTGCAGCTTTCTGCAAATCTTCGTCAAGCGTGGCGAGAGGTAGGCCTAGTCTCAAAGCCAGCTCGAGGTAGGATGCGTCGTAAGCGGAAAGTTTGTATCGCCGCGCCAATTGTAGTGTATCGGTCAGCACGTGATGGAATGTCGCCGCGTCCACTTCAATATCTACGCCTTCCAGCATTTCAAGAAAGGCTCCCGCGCGCGCTTCTGTTACCCAGCCCTTTGCTTCCCGCCCTGGCAATGACATTTGCGACCTCTAATCCCCATGTCACGGGTACGATGGCGCTGGCCTTTTTCATCGCATCAAGCACCTTGCCGGCATAGGCCAGTTCTCGTGGTTTGCCGTCACCAAAGAACCAGCGCATGGTTACCGAGTTATCGAGGACGAAGTTCACGCCCGACCTTCTGCAATGAGAGCTTTAATGTTTACGCCACGCACCGGATCGGCCAGCATGAAGGCCTTAAGTTTTTCGGCTGCGGCAACCTTGTCCTTTGTCCTCGCTCCCAAACTGGGCACCAAATCCGCAATTGCTTCACCGCGATTGGTAATGG
>JAYVKW010000056.1:0-19150 GCA_043768015.1 Gallionella sp. | reverse complement strand
GGCATGGGTGCGCCCCACAATGTTGGTGTAACCCTGTCGCTGCAACTCGCGTACGATCGCGCTGCCCGCGAGTCCGCGATGGCCGGCGATGTATATTTTGGATGCCAAAGGCAATGTGTTTGCTGGTGAATTCATATGTGTAATTCTGATTCCAGATCAAAGCTTTTTTGTAGGAGCGGGCCATGCCCGCGAACCGCTTGATCGTGGGCATGGCCCGCTCCTACAGGTTTCAACCGAATTTTTTAGGTTTATTCGTGATAATCGTAAGCCGCAAAGCCGTGCTTCTTCACCAATTCGTCGCGCTTGGCACTCTTGAAATCTTCATGTACCATTTCTGCCACCAGCTCGTGAAAGGTGATCTTGGGTGTCCAGCCGAGCTTTTCTTTGGCTTTGGTCGGGTCGCCCAGCAGGGTCTCGACTTCGGTGGGACGGAAGTAGCGCGAATCGACCTGGATGATGCACTTGCCGGCAGCGTCGTAGCCTTTTTCTTCCACCCCTGTGCCTTTCCATTTGATGCTGATGTCCAATTCACGCGCGGCGATTTCGACGAACTGACGCACGCTGTACTGAACGCCAGTGGCGATGACGAAGTCTTCGGGATGATCCTGTTGCAGCATTAGCCATTGCATCTCAACGTAGTCTTTCGCATGTCCCCAATCGCGCAGCGCATCGAGGTTGCCGAGGTAGAGACAATCCTGCAAACCGAGCTTGATGCGCGCCAAGGCGCGGGTGATCTTGCGCGTGACGAAAGTTTCGCCGCGAACTGGACTTTCATGATTGAACAGGATGCCGTTGCAGGCGTAGAGGCCGTATGCTTCGCGGTAGTTGACGGTGATCCAGTAAGCATACAGCTTGGCGACCGCATAGGGACTGCGCGGATAGAACGGGGTGGTTTCTTTTTGCGGCGTCTCCTGCACCAAGCCGTACAACTCGGAGGTCGATGCCTGGTAGAAGCGGGTTTTCTTTTCCAGACCGAGGATGCGGATGGCTTCAAGGATGCGCAGTGTGCCGATGCCGTCGGCATTGGCGGTGTACTCGGGAGTCTCGAACGATACCGCCACATGGCTCATCGCCGCGAGGTTGTAGATCTCGTCCGGCTGAACTTGCTGGATGATGCGGATCAGATTGGTGGAATCGGTCAGGTCGCCGTAGTGCAAAATAAAGCTGGCTTTTTTGACGTGCGGGTCCTGGTAGAGGTGATCGATGCGATCCGTGTTGAACAAGGATGAGCGGCGCTTTACGCCATGGACGATATAACCTTTTTTGAGCAGTAACTCGGCAAGGTAGGCACCGTCCTGGCCGGTGATGCCGGTGATCAACGCGACCTTGGGTCGCTGAGAACTGGGGGCTGCGAATTTGGTCATGAGTTTTCTCTCTGTTTTTTAATTATGAGTAATTAATAAGGTACAAGATTCAAGGTGCAAGGTACAAGAGAAAAACTAACGGCCTTGAGTCTTGTACCTTGTATCTGTCAGTGTAGTGCTTGGTTTACCTTGCTCAGGTCTTCTTCGCTCAGCGTACCCACTGCCTGCTTCAGGCGCAGTTCGCTGAGCAGATAATTGTATTGCGCCTGATACAGATCGCGGCGGGTGGAAAAAAGTTGTTGCTGCGCATTCAGCACATCGAGGTTGGTGCGCACGCCGACTTCTTGTCCCAACTTGCTGGCCTCCAGTACGCTTTTGCTGGAAGCGAGCGCTTGTTGCAGCGCCTGGACTTGGGCGATGCCGCTGACCACGCCCAGATACGCTTGGCGGGTTTGCTGCGCGACGTTGCGGCGGGCATTTTCCAGTTCTTGCCTGGCGCGCTCGCGATTGGCTTCCGCTTCGCGCCATCTGGAATTCACCGCGCCCCCCTGAAACAGCGGCATATTCAGTTGCACGCCGATGCTCTTATTGGTGGTATCGCTGCCCACGCCAAAACTGCTGCCGTTGGCGTTGTTTTGTGTATAGTTCGCCACCAGATCCACGGTCGGATAATGCCCGCCGCGATTGCGCGCCACTTCTTTCTCAGCAATCTCGGCACCCGCCTGGGCGATGGCAAGCTGCAAATTGTTCAACTGCGCGTCATCCACCCACTTCTGCATGTCGGCAAGTTGCGGTATCTCCGGCTTGAATTCCTTGCCGAGGGGGGTAAGGTCACCCGGCATTGCATTGATCAGTTGCTGCAACGCGCTGCGTTTGATTTCCACATTGTTCTGTGCGGCGATCTCCTGCGCGCCGGTCAGATCATAACGCGCTTGCGCCTCGAGGGTGTCGGTGATAGTGGCGCTGCCCACCTCGAAATTGCGCTTGGCTTGTTCGAGCTGTTCGGAAATGGCGGTCTTCTGCGCATTGACAAGCCCCACGCTGTCTTGCGCGATCAGCACGTCGAAGTAGGCTTGCGCGACGCGCAACATCAAATCCTGCTCGGCAATCTTGAGTTGCACCCCGGCTTGCGCCACTTGCAACTCGGACTCGCTGTAGGCCAGCCAGTTTTGCTGGCGGAACAACGGCTGCACCAGACTCACCCCGTAACCGTGGCTGTTGTAGCGATTGGTGCCGCCCGCAAATGGAAACGCTCCAAGATACTTAGTCGTCTGGTCGTTATATGTGCTGTTCGCGTTGAGATTGATGGAGGGCATCAACAAGGAACGACCCTGCGACAATTTTTCCTTGCCGGCTTGCTGCGTGGCGCGCGCAGCGGCAAACACCGGGTCGTTCGCCTGCGCGGCATGGAAAGTTTCCAACAGATCGGCAGCCTGTGCCCAGCCGCTTGCGACCAGAAATGTTGCCAGGAAAAGGGGTTTTAGTTTCATCAGTTTTTGGACAACCAATATATTAGTAATTTCTAATATACATTTTATCGCCGCAAGGCGCAATCCCGAAATCACGCAAACTCGGACAAAGTTCAGAACACGAAGCGCTTGGGCTGCAGCGCGTTTTGCAGCGGCGCGACGCAGGCTTCCATGATGTTGACGGTCTCATAGGTATCCGGTGCGACGCGAGTGATCAGCCTGGCCTCCATCACCGGCGCATCACCGACGATAGCGAACAACCGCCCGCCCACTTTCAGGCTGTTCTGGAACGCTGCCGGCAACACCGGCGTCGAACCGGTCAGCACAATGACATCATAACTCGCGCCGGTGCCCCAGCCGAGTGCCGCGTCACCAATTTCCAGATTGATGTTATCGCGATGGTAAGCGTGCAGGTGTTGTCTGGCCATCGCACTCAACTCCGGCACGATCTCGACCGAAGTCACCTGCCCTGCCAACACAGAAAGCAGCGCGGTCAGATAGCCGCTTCCAGTACCCACTTCCAGCACCTTGTCGCTGCGGCTGAGGTGCAACTCTTGTACCGTGCGCGCTTCCAGCTTGGGCTGCCACATGGATACACCATAGCCCAACGGGATTTCCATATCCATGAAAGCCATTTCACGTTTGCTTGGCGGCACGAAATGTTCGCGGCGTACGTGTTTGAGCAATTCCAGAATCCGTCCCTCCAGCACTTCGCATGGGCGTATCTGCTGCTCTATCATATTGAAGCGCGCCTGTTCCATATCCAGCATTCCCCTCTCCTATTGATCTTCCATTACTCATTACACCGTTCACTCTGACCATTCGACAAGCTCATGGCAGGGTACGCCAAGCGTATCGAAGCATCAGCCCGAACGGTAGGTTTGTCGCTAATTTTTGTCGCTGATTTATTTAATGGGATGCTCAATAATCTGCTGCATTTCTGCTGCATTATTGGTGCGCATTTGTGCGGCAGTATAGCAAGCCACGCCCTATGGCTCAATGTCGCCCTGTTTGGCTTGCTTTTCGTCGGCCTTTCCATTACCTTGCGGGCTTCGCTAGGGGTCTCCGCCAGTATCTCAAATAATGGACGGAGTGAGATACACCCTTTGAACCTGTACGGGTAATGCCGTCGTAGGGAAGCATCCACTTGATGCTTCCCAAATTTTAGGAGCATCGCATGAACGCCAATCCCAAATTTTTAACGCCCCAGTTACCCGCGCAAAAGACACCTGCCCCCAAGTTTATTGCAGACGCCGCGCATGTCGATGCTGCGGCGATCAAGCCGTTGCCGAATTCGCGCAAGGTATATGTCGAAGGTTCGCGCCCTGACATTCGTGTGCCGATGCGTGAAATTTCACAGGCGGAAACGCCCGCCAGCATGGGTGCGGAAATCAATCCGGCTATCTATGTGTACGACTGCTCCGGCCCTTATACGGACCCGACGGTCAATATCGACATCCGCGCCGGCTTGGCCGCGCTGCGCGAAGGGTGGATCGCCGAGCGCGGCGACACCGAAACGCTGGACAAGCTCACTTCCGAATATGGACAACAGCGCCTGAACGATCCCGAGCTGGCGGAGATGCGCTTCGACTTGAAGCGCGCGCCGCGCCGCGCCAAGCTCGGCAAGAACGTCAGCCAGATGCATTACGCCCGCCGCGGCATCATCACACCGGAGATGGAATATGTTGCCATTCGCGAAAATATGCGTCGTAAGGAATATTTGGAGGCATTAAAGGCATCCGGCAAGACCGGGAACAAGCTGGCCGAATTGATGGGCAGGCAACATCCCGGGCAATCATTCGGTGCCAGCATTCCTGCCGAAATCACGCCGGAATTTGTGCGCTCTGAAATCGCTCGTGGCCGCGCCATTATTCCCGCCAACATCAACCACCCGGAGGTCGAGCCTATGATTATCGGGCGCAATTTTCTGGTCAAAATCAATGCCAACATCGGCAACTCCGCCGTCACCTCCAGCATCGGCGAAGAAGTCGAAAAATTAACCTGGGCGATCCGCTGGGGCGCGGACAACGTGATGGATTTATCTACCGGCAAGCACATCCACGAAACCCGCGAATGGATCATCCGCAATTCCCCCGTGCCGATCGGCACGGTACCGATCTATCAGGCGCTGGAAAAAGTAAACGGCAAAGCCGAAGACCTGACTTGGGAAATTTATCGCGACACCCTCATCGAGCAAGCCGAGCAGGGCGTGGACTACTTCACCATCCATGCCGGCGTGTTGCTGCGCTACGTGCCCATGACGGCCAACCGCATGACCGGCATCGTCTCGCGCGGTGGCTCCATCATGGCGAAATGGTGTTTGTCGCATCACAAGGAATCTTTCCTTTATACCCATTTCGAAGACATCTGCGAGATCATGAAAGCCTATGATGTGAGCTTTAGCCTGGGCGACGGACTGCGTCCCGGCTCCATCTACGACGCCAACGATGAAGCGCAACTCAGCGAATTAAAAACGCTGGGCGAGCTCACGCAAATTGCGTGGAAGCATGATGTGCAGGTGATGATCGAAGGCCCCGGCCATGTACCCATGCACTTGATTAAAGAGAATATGGACTTGCAACTGGAGCAGTGCCACGAAGCGCCGTTCTACACGCTGGGGCCGCTCACCACAGACATCGCGCCCGGCTACGACCACATCACCTCAGGCATCGGCGCGGCGATGATAGGCTGGTATGGCACGGCCATGCTGTGCTACGTCACGCCAAAAGAACATCTGGGTTTGCCCAACAAGGCCGACGTGAAAGAAGGCGTCATCACCTACAAACTCGCCGCGCATGCCGCCGACCTCGCCAAAGGCCACCCCGGCGCGCAGATCCGCGACAACGCATTGTCCAAGGCGCGCTTCGAATTCCGCTGGGAAGACCAGTTTAATCTCGGCCTCGACCCGGACAAGGCGCGCGAATTTCATGACGAGACCCTGCCCAAGGACTCCGCCAAAGTTGCGCACTTCTGCTCGATGTGCGGCCCGCATTTCTGCTCGATGAAGATCTCCCAGGACGTGCGCGACTATGCGGCCAAGGAAGGCATGTCGGAAATTGACGCGCTTAAAAAAGGCATGGCACAAAAATCAGAGGAGTTTATAAAGGAAGGCGCGGAGATTTATAGCAAGGCGTAGCAAAATTGCTGGGCTGATTTTTTGTTACTTGGAAAGTTTTGCGCAATTCTGACGAATCCATGCTGCGAATTGCGCTTCGCTGATTTCTCCGGCAGCCACACCTAAAACCGCATGAGTGGCATCGGCTTGCGAAGCTGTCAGTTTTGTACCATTCAAAAGCAAAAACAAACCAGCCGCTAAAAATGCAGCGCGTTTATTGCCGTCCACAAAAGGATGATTTTTGGCAATTCCGAAGCAGTATGCAGCGGCCAGTGCCGCAATATCTGCTTCTTTATAAGCAGCCAGGTTTTGTGGGCGAGCTAGCGCAGAATCCAATAAACCTTCGTCGCGCATACCGCTTAAGCCACCATGCTCTGACAGACTTTCATCGTGCAGCAATAGCAGCAAATTTTTATCTATCCAACGCCACCGCATTTATTTTGCCAGCACCTTGAAAGTATCGCGATACTCGCGCATAAAATCTCGCCCTAACTCAAGCTGCTCTTCAAAGCTGGGGTCGTACCCGCTCAAGGTAATGCCTGCGGGACTTTCGGTAACGAATATCTCATCACCTCTACTAACTTTAAGTTTTGCCAACAATTCCTTGGGCAAAATCACGCCGAGGGAATTTCCAATTTGAGTCAGCTTCAAGGTAGTCATGGCAGTGGCCTCCTGATTAAAGAATGGACGAAAAATGACGTTATAACAACCGTTATAATACACTTAAGGTCAGGATTGACAAACTCAAGGTAAACTAGGATTCAACATCAAAGGGCAAAGCTATTTTGATTTTGAGAATGGGAGTACAAAAAAGAAAAATCCATCCACTGATGTTCCGAGTAAATAAAGGAGAAAATCATGGCAGCAGACAGCGTTTATCGTATCACCGAGCTGGTCGGAACCAGCAAGAAATCCTGGGATGATGCCGCCGCGAACGCGGTCAAGGCGGCCTCAAAAACCTTGCGCGACCTGAGGGTCGCTGAAGTAATTAAATTGGACATGGTAGTCGAAGACGGCAAAGTGGCCGCTTACCGGGCGAGAGTAGCTTTATCTTTCAAGTACGATTCGAAGAAATAGGGAATCCGATTTGCCGACTGTGCGCTGCCGAGCATGGCCGGCAGATTTTATGCGCAAGACTTTCTGTACCCGGTGATTGCAGGAAACGGGGTGCGGCAGGAAACAGGCAATTACATCTGTCGGTAGCCCGGCCTCTTTGAAGAACTGCTTCGTCGAAGAATTTGCGGAACGTGATTACGTTTGCGATCAATTGAGTTGTTTCTCGTCGGGTTACACAGTGCGTGGTTGTTGCAGACTTGTTGGCCGTACAACCACGGCCTCCTTGCTTGCGGGGGAAAACGCCAAGCCGACCTGCCAATTCACATGTAAGGATAATTAATGGATTTGATTTACTGGAAGGCCATGATACTCGGCATCGTCGAAGGACTGACTGAATTTCTGCCGATCTCATCCACCGGGCATCTGATCGTGGTGGGCAGCCTGCTCGATTTCAATGACGAGCGCGGCAAGTTGTTCGAGATCGTGATTCAGTCGGCAGCGATACTGGCCGTGATGTGGGAATACCGCGCCAAGCTCGGTTCCGTAGTCAATGGACTCATACAAAAACAGGAAGCAGCGCAACGTTTCACCTTTAATGTATTCATCGCCTTTCTGCCGCTGGCGCTGATCGGCCTGGCCTTCGGCAAGCAGATCAAGGCTACGCTGTTCAACCCGATCACTGTCGCCGTCACTTCCATCGTCGGCGCGCTGTTCATCCTGTGGGCGGAAAAGCGCAAGCACACCGTGAACGTGCAATCAGTCGACGACCTGGGCTGGAAAGATGCCTTGAAAGTAGGCTGCGCGCAAGCGTTGGCGCTGATACCCGGCACCTCGCGTTCCGGTGCGACCATCATCGGCGGCCTGTTCTTCGGTCTGTCGCGCCGCGCGGCGACGGAATTCACTTTCTTCCTCGCGATGCCCACGCTGATCGCCGCGACACTTTATGAGTTGTACAAGGAACGCGCGCTGCTTTCCAGCCACGATCTGGGCATGTGGGCGGTCGGTTTCATCGCCTCGTTCATCTCGGCTTTCCTGTGCGTGCGCTGGTTGCTGCGCTATATCAGCAGCCACGATTTCACCGTGTTCGCCTGGTATCGCATCGCTTTCGGCCTGATCGTGTTGGGTACGTATTACGGCGGGCTGGTGAGCTGGTCGGCGCCGTAGGCTTTATATGGAGTGCGGCCTGCGTGTGTTGTTGGGGCTTCAGCCCCTTACAACCACGGCGGTGCCTCCGTCCAGTCTATGACTGGCAACGGATTTGCCTACCCTTGCGGGTGTACGTGTCGCCGCGTTTTTCAAAGAAGCGCAGTCATGCCTGCGCACTTCAAACTTAAGGTGACTGCGCATGATTTTCATCTAAATGTCATAATTCCAAACCATAATGAAACAGTCGGAGATAGGTATGACAAGAATAGTGCACTGTGTAAAACTGGGACGCGAAGCCGAAGGGTTGGACCGTCCACCCTACCCCGGCGCGCTGGGTCAGCGGATCCTTGAAAATGTTTCCAAGGAAGCCTGGCAAGGCTGGCTCAAATATCAAACCATGCAGGTGAACGAAAACCGCCTCAATCTCGCCGATGCGGCGGCGCGCAAATTCCTCGCCAATTTAATGGAGAAATATTTCTTTGGGGAGGGAGTGCAAATGCCGGATGGGTATGTTCCCCCAAAAAATTAGCAGGCTACAGTTTGGCTAAAAAATTCGCCCCGCAACAATTCCTGAACCGCGAGCTCGGGCAACTCGAGTTCAACCATCGTGTGCTGGCGCAGGCAGAGGATGCCACCATCCCGTTGCTGGAGCGGCTGAAATATCTGTGCATCGTCAGCAGCAATCTCGACGAATTTTTCGAGATACGCGTGGCGGGGCTGAAGGAGCAAATCAAGCTGGGTGCCATAGCCACCAGTGCGGATGGCTTGACCGCCCAGCAAACCCTCCAGTTGGTGCGCGAACAGGCGCATCAACTGGTCGACCGGCAGTATCAGCTATTCAACACGGACATCATTCCCGCACTCGCCGGGCAAGGCATCAAGTTTCTGCGCCGTACCCAATGGACCAAAGCGCAGCAGGCCTGGGTCAAGGATTTTTTCTTCCGTGAAGTGATACCGGTATTGACCCCTATCGGCCTTGATCCGGCACACCCCTTTCCGCGTGTGCTTAACAAGAGCCTGAACTTTACCGTGGAACTGCAAGGCAAAGACGCCTTCGGGCGCAATTCGACTCGCGCCATCGTGCAGGCCCCGCGCGTGGTGCCGCGCACCATCCTGATGCCGCCGGAAATCAGCGGCTGCGAACATGGTTTCGTGTTTCTTTCATCGATCTTGCATGCGCATGTCGGTGAGCTCTTCTCCGGCATGGAAGTGCTCGGCTGCTTTCAGTTCCGCGTGACCCGCAACAGCAACCTGTTCGTGGATGAAGAGGAAGTAAAAAACCTGCGCCTCAGCCTGCAAGGCGAGTTGCCGCAACGCCATTTCGGCGATGCGGTGCGTCTCGAGATCGCCGACAATTGCTCGCCGCTCATTTCGGAGCTATTGCTCAAGGAATTCGATCTCGCGCCGGAAGATTTGTATCGCGTGCATGGCCCGGTGAATCTGGTGCGCCTGATGGAAATTCCCGATCTGGTGGCGCGCGACGATCTGAAGTTTCCTTCTTTCGTGCCCAGCGTACCGGCAGTGTTGCAGAAAAAAGGTTCGGATATGTTCAAGGTGATGCGCAAAAGCGATGTGCTGCTGCACCATCCTTTTCAGTCCTTCAAACCGGTGATCGATTTCATCCAGCAGGCAGCCAGCGACCCGAAAGTGGTCGCCATCAAGCAGACCGTGTATCGCACCGGAGTGGATTCCGCCTTGATGGAAGCGTTGATCGCCGCGGCGCAACACGGCAAGGAAGTGACGGTGGTGGTGGAGTTGCTAGCGCGTTTCGACGAAGAGGCCAACATCAATTGGGCGACCCGTCTGGAGGAAGTCGGCGCGCACGTGGTGTATGGCGTGGTCGGCCACAAGACCCACGCCAAGATGCTGATGGTGGTGCGCCGCGAAGAGGGCAAGTTGCGCCGCTATGTGCACCTCGGCACCGGCAATTACCATCCGCGCACGGCGCGGTTTTACACCGACTTTGGCCTGTTCACCTGCGACGAAAAGATCTGCGCGGATGTGAACGAGGTATTCAGCCAGCTCACCAGTCTCGGCAAGGCGCGCGCGCTTAACCATTTGTGGCAATCGCCGTTTTCCATGCACGTCGAAGTATTGCGCGCCATACAGAACGAAACCCGCCTCGCGCTATCGGGCAAGCGCGCCCACATCATCGCCAAGATGAATGCATTGCTGGAACCTGAAACCATCCATGCGCTTTACGAGGCGTCGCAGGCCGGCGTGAAAATCGATTTGATCGTGCGCGGCGTGTGCGCGCTGCGTCCCGATGTGGCAGGGTTATCCGAGCATATCCGGGTGCGCTCGGTGATCGGGCGTTTTCTCGAACACACCCGCATTTTTTATTTCCGCAATGATTTGCAGCATAACGTGTATCTCTCCAGCGCGGACTGGATGGACAGAAACTTTTTCCGCCGCATCGAGGTGTGCTTTCCGGTGCTCGACAAGAAACTCAAAAAGCGCGTGATCGATGAGGGACTAAAAATTTATCTGCAAGACAACTGCCAGGCATGGGACATGGACAGCGCGGGGCATTATCGGCACAAGAACCCGCGCCGCGCAGAGAAAAAGTGCGCTCAATACGAGTTACTCAAGCAGTTCACCCATACGTCGGCCAAGGCGATTCCCTAGCTTTTTTCCGGACGTGCGGTATTAATGCCCACACAGAAGAAGGATGACAGGCCTGTTAATCCCAAGGAATGAAAACTGAGACACTACCCAAATGCTGGCACAATAGCGCGTCTTGAAAATCGGCTAGCCGCAATTACTATGACTATAAAACGCATTCTTATTTTGGCATTGGCCGCTTGCTGTGCGGCATGCGGATTCTTGGAACATGACGTCCGGGCCGATTCCCAGCAACCGCCATCGGAATCCAGCGCAGGCGTTCAACCAAAAATAATCGATCTCGGCAAGCAGCCTATGCTCGATAATCTGACCGCACAGCTCGGTGAAAAACGCGCGATATTCATCGGCGAAGTTCACGATCGCCTGGAACATCATCAAAACCAGTTACGCATCATCCAAAGTTTGTATGCGCGCAACCCGAATCTCGCCATCGGCGTCGAATATTTCCAGCAACCTTTCCAGCCCTACCTCGACGATTACATCGCCGGGCGCATCGACGAAAAGGAAATGCTGGTAAAAACCGAATACTTCAAGCGCTGGCAACTGGATTACCGCCTGCTGCAGCCGATTTTTGAATTCGCCCGGGAAAAACATATCCCGGTGCTGGCATTGAATGTTTCAGACGAGATTCATAAAAAGGTATTCAGGGATGGGATGAAAAGCCTGAGTCCCCAGGAACGTTCGCAAACCCCGGACGTTATCGAACCCGCCAGCGAGCATTACCGACAGCGGTTGAAAACAATTTTCGATTCCCATCCGCAGAGCAACGACTTCGGGACTTTTGTCGAGGGCGTGTTGTTGTGGGACGAAGCTATGGCTGACACTGCCGCGCGCTACCTGAATGACCACCCGCGATCGCGCATGGTGGTGCTGGCGGGGATGGTGCACATTATGTACGGCGACGGCATTCCGGAACGCGTCAATCACCGCTTGGGCGGCAGCCAAAGTGCATTGCTGATCAACGGCAGCGACTTCGGTAATTACCCAGGGATCGCCGATTATCTGTTGGTAACCGAGGGCCATAAAGAGTTGCCGAAAACTGGCAAGCTGGGGGTATCGATTCTGGATGGCGGGGATAGCGTTTACGTCAGCGAATTCGTCCCCAGCAGCGCGGCACAAGCGGCGGGCATCGAGGTAGGCGATCACATCCTTGCCCTCAACGGCGTAAAAGTGGCGAATATGACGGAACTGAAAGCCATGATGTTCGATAAGCAACCCGGCGACCAGGTGCAGGTGACGGTGCGGCGCGATCACTCGATGGATTCGCGGGGAACGTTGCGGTTCAAAGTGGTGCTGCGCTGAACGCAGGAAATTCCTACCTTGACAGACTGTCGCGCGTCGCAAGTTTTGCGCGTGGCACCTCTACCGTGCTGCCGTCTTCCTGCTTCACCGCCAACGCCAGTGGCGAGCGCGCTACCGGCCACACGCCCTTGACCAGGTTGGCCGATTCAGGCCCGCTGAAAGCAGCGTAGCTGAATTTGGAATAATGCGGCAATTTTCTGGCAAGTATAGTCAACATCGCCGCATCAGGCGCGGCCATCCAGGCAGCGGGTGTTTGCCCGATATGGGTGGTCAATACCAGTGCGTGTTGCTTGGGCCGGTATTCTTTCGCCAGCCAAACACCCCCTTCTGACAACATCGCCCCGCTTTGCAGGAGCGCGGTCTGGAATTCGCCGCGAAAACGATTTTCCTCGCCAAATAACCACACTGCGCCTTCGACCGGCATGCTTACAATTTCATCGTCCCATGCGATACGTGTTTCACGCGAGGGCTGCCTTTGCCAGGCTTGCGCAATGCCGGAATATAGCGCACGCATATCTTCCGGTGCTTTGCGCGGCAACACGATCAACAATTTTTCCGCCCCGAACACTTGCGACAGCGCAGGAGGAATTTCTGCACGATCCAGACGACGGAACAAATCAAACTCGGGATCGACATCCACACGCAATGGTTGCGCAGGTAGCGACAAGTGCAATTCCGCATGCTTGCCCTTCATTTCAATCCCGGCCATTTCGATCACGGTCGTATAAGCGTCATCTCGTCCTGCCAGCGTGACCGCGAGTGGCAAATCGAGGACGTAGGGCGAACCGGATTGGGTTTGTTCGATTCGGATGCTGAGTTCGTAACCCTCCTTGGCGCGGCGTGCCTGAGCCGATATCAAATGCAATTGCGGTGCGCCGGATTGTTGCACCCATTGCGCAAAGAATGGTTTGAGGTCTTTTCCTGCCACCGGGCCGGCCGTTGGGCCGGCCGATTGCGAAAATGCCTGTTCGAGATCGGCAAAACTGGCGCGCTTGAACCGGTAGTTGAGGTAAAATTTTTGCAGCGCGTGGATGAACATCTCGTCACCCAGCCGTCTGCGCAGCATGTGGAACATCATCATGGCCTTGCCGTAGCCCACCGCTTCGCTTTGCGCGCTATGGCGGGAGGTGAATCGCGCGAGCGGAAAATCACTCCCTGCAGAAACGAAGTCGGCATATTTTTGCAAGGTGCTGCGCCTGAATTCCGCACCATTTCCCTTTTGCTCTTGCAACAAATGATCGGCCATATAGGCGGTGAGGCCTTCCGACCAATTGCCGTTGGCATAATCCACATACACGCCGTTGCCCCACCAGTTGTGCAGGATTTCATGCGGGTAAGAGGTGTCGATGATGAACGGCAGGCGGATCACCTGACTGCCCAACAAGGTGAACGACGGCATGCCGTAACCCGTTTCCCAGAAGTTTTCCACCAGTGCGAACTTGGCATAAGGATAAGGGCCGATGAGCCGTTGGTACATTGCGATGTATCGTGTTGTGGCGTCCAGGTAACTTTGCGCGAGTGCCGCATCGCCATTGCGCAAGTAGACCAGTGACTCGATGCCTTTGTCGCTGCCTATGTATTCAGTGAATGGAGCGGCGATCAGGTATATCTCGTCCTGCGGTTGTTGCTCTTGCCAACCGGCATGGACTTCGCTTTCGGCACTACGCGCTCCTTGACTGATCGCCCGCCAGCCATGCGGTAACGTGATGTCGAGCGTGAAAGTCAGCATGCCATCACTGAAACGCGGATACCAGCCGCTGTCGCCGGTGAGCACTGCGCCCTCAGATGCGATGATGCCCGGCGTGCTTTGAAAACTGCGCGCTTCGCGCGCATCCTGTTGCGGCGGATGGAATATTTCGCCGCCATAAGCAAGCGTAAAACTGTCACGGCCGGGCGGCAACGTGACGCGGTATTGCCGCAGCCAATTTTCCGGCATGCTTTTCGCGGGCTTAACTTCAGTATCGGGTGAGGTGGGATTCAGGTCGCGGTGCAATGAAAAATACAGCGTGCGTGGCGAACCGGGCGGCAGGGTGATGAGGTCTTCAGCTGCCAGGCTGTGTTGTTCCGGATGGAGCACGATGCGCAGCTGGTGATGCGGCAGCGTTTGTGCAATGCCGGTTGCCGCGAAGAGCATGAGCGAAAGTGCGAGCAATAAACGCATCGTGTTAAATCGCGGCTGATGAGATTTTCATAATTAAATGGCAACTATCTTGCAATGGCGCCTTTAACAATTTATCACGTTAAAATTGAACGGGGGACGTGTAGTTCGTAGGGTGCGTTTACGCACCAATCGGTAATGGTGCGTAAACGCACCTTACGAACTATTATCGTTATATAGCGCAAATTATATTTGCAAGGCCGGAAGTACGTGTGAAAACCAGAATGGTTCGCCGGTGAATGGAATCAGCGTTTCTGCGGGCGCCCGGTCTTAATCTTTTCCAAACTGCCCAATGCGTGCTTCAATTGCGCGGCATTCAGTTCGGCCAGCATCTTTAGTCCGGCACGCAACACTTCGCTTTTCTTGACATGCATTTTAGCCTTCAGGCAAATCGCCTTGATCTCGGCTATCTTTGCATACTCGTTTTGCGGCATGGTGAAGCTGTCGCGCACCACTTTCTTCTTGTGTTCCTTTTTCGGTTTTTTTGCCGCATGTTGCGGCACGGTTTTAACGCCTGATTTGCCCGGTGCCTTTGTGATCGACTTTGCCGGAGCAGGGGACTTTTTCGCCGACAGTTTTTTTACTGAAGCTTTTTTTACTGGAACTTGGGCCGTCGTCGCAGCAGTCTTTTTTGTTGTCATATCATCCTCTTCGTATTAAAGTGGGGCAAACAGTGTATACGGTAAATCCTGACAAATAAAATGTAATATTGGGGAATCTAATGGATCTGATTTTGTGGCGGCATGCAGAAGCGGTAGATGGCGCACCTGACCTCGCGCGCGAACTCACCGCAAAGGGTATCAAACAGGCCGGGAAGGTCGCCGCTTTTCTGCATCAGCACTTGCCCGACGACCACCGCATTCTGGTCAGCCCCGCGACCCGCACCCAACAAACCGTTGCCGCCCTTACCGACCATTTTACCCTGGCACCCACCATCGCACCTGGGACTTCCGCGCACGCCGTGTTGCAGGCAGCGCGCTGGCCGGATGCCGGAGGCACGGTGCTGGTGGTCGGGCATCAGCCGACTTTGGGTGAAGTCGCGGCGCTACTACTGGGCTGCGAAGGCTCTACCTTGAGCATCAAGAAGGGCGCATTATGGTGGTTCAGCCGGCGCGAAGGATCTGAACAGGTCACCTTGCGATTAGTCATTTCGCCGGATTTTTTGTAGGCACTTTCATCCAGCAAGGGGAATGTCATGTTTGAATCCGCAGAACTCGGTCACAAGATAGACAAAGCCACTTACGATGCGGAGGTGCCGAAGTTGCGCGAGGATTTGCTTAACGCGCAGTTCGATCTGGCGCAAAAAGCCAAATTTCCAGTCATCATTCTGATCGGCGGCGTGGATGGCGCGGGCAAGGGCGAGACCGTCAACCTGCTCAACGCGTGGATGGATCCGCGTCACATCGTTGCACATGCGATGGGCGATCAATCGGATGAGGAACGCGAGCGGCCACCGATGTGGCGGTTCTGGCGCGCCCTGCCGCCCAAGGGCAAGCTCGGCGTGTTCTTCGGCTCGTGGTACACCGCGCCCATCGTGCAGCGCGTATTGGGCAAGATCAAGGCGTCCGAATTGAACCAGAGTATCGATGAGATCAACCACTTCGAAAAAATGCTCACCAACGAAGGTACGCTGATCATCAAATTCTGGTTCCATCTCTCCAAGGATGCGCAGCGCAAACGTCTCAAGAGTCTGGAGAAAGATCCCAAGACGCGTTGGCGTGTCACTGATCTGGACTGGGAACGTTTCAAACTGTACGACAAGTTCCGCAAGGTTTCCGAGCGCGTGTTGCGAGCTACCAGCACGGCGGAAGCGCCGTGGATCGTGGTCGAAGGCACTGATTCGCGCTATCGCAGCCTGACCGCCGGCAAGATTTTGCTGGAAGCGCTGCGCAAGCGTCTGGATCATCCTGTCCAGGCAGCGGTCACCACCTCCGCGCCGCTGCAAGTCCAGATCGATCGGTTGAACGTGTTCGACAAACTGAACATGTCACAGAAGGTTGCCGAGAAAAAATTCGATGCCGAACTGGAAAAATATCAAGGCAAGCTCAACCTGCTCACGCGTGACGAACGCTTCCGCAACCTGTCCGTCATCGCGCTGTTCGAAGGCTCGGATGCGGGTGGCAAGGGCGGCGCGATCCGCCGCATCACCGGCGCGCTGGACGCGCGCCACTACCGCATCATCCCGGTTGCCGCGCCCACCGAAGAGGAACGCGCCCAGCCTTATCTGTGGCGATTCTGGCGCCACATCCCGCGCACCGGACGCGTGACGATTTTCGACCGCTCGTGGTACGGGCGGGTGCTGGTCGAACGCGTGGAAAAATTCTGTTCCGAAGCGGACTGGATGCGCGCCTACAGCGAGATCAACGACTTCGAGGAACAGCTGGTCAAGCACAACACCGTGCTGGTGAAATTCTGGCTGGCCATCACCAAAGACGAGCAATTGCGCCGCTTCAAGGAACGCGAAAAAACCGGTTTCAAACGCTTCAAGATCACCGAGGAAGATTGGCGCAACCGCAAGAAGTGGGACGCGTATGAAACCGCCGTGTGCGACATGGTAGACCGCACCAGCACCGAGATCGCGCCGTGGACGCTGGTGGAAGCCAACGACAAAAACTTCGCGCGTATCAAGATTCTGAAAACGCTATGTCAGCAGATCGAAGCGGCGATGAAGCGCAAGTAACCTCTCTTCTTGGCAGGGATTATTCGCAGCGCTCGCCCGACTTCAGCTCAAAGAAACGCGGAAACTCGGTGGGGTGGCCCACCAGCACCTTCACGCAATCGCCCGCTTTATAGTTCCCATAGCTCATCACTTCGATGCGTTCGTCGCTGTTCAACGGCTGCACGGCATAACGGTTCGCACCGTTGGCAACCTGCGGCGGTTCATGGTTGCGCCGGTCGCCCATCCTGCTGCCCATGCCCAGCATCACCCCGCCGAAGCCGCCACCGGTGCCGACCCCCAAGCTTAAGCCGACGCCCACGCCGCTGTCGCTAGGTCGATTTTCCTTCGCCTGCTTGCGCTCCAACTCGGTGAACTCATGCTTGTCCACCACCCTCGCCAGCCTCACGTAGCGCGCATCGTCTTCCAGCTTGGGTGTGCTCTGGCAAGCGGCAAGCAACACCAGCAATGTCGCGGCAAAAAACTTTTTCATCCTTGAATTCCTCACTTAACTATAGATGGGTTGCACCAGCAAAAATGGACTGCTTGCTGCCGCCCAAAGTTCCGCATCATGATAATTTGGACTGAGCCAATGCTGTTCACTTTAGCCGTTCGTGGTGAGGTATCGAACCACTTGATGCATGCCCTCCGATACCTGATGAAACTTCTGATATGACTACTGATGAAACCACTAGCCATCTGACTGGTGAAACAACTGGTGAAACGACTAGCCATCCCACTAAGCAACCAGAAGACGGTTGCCAAGTGGTTGGTTATAGCCATTCGACCAGGCTGCCAAAAAGCGACAGCCAAGTCGCTGGTTATCAGGGCGAGCGGTTTGGTTCTACGTGAACAGCATTGGAACTGAACCCGAATATTTAGAATTCTGGACTATCTTCTTAGGCTTAAAATCACGACTCCCGCCGCAACCAGCAATATCCCGAGCCACTCGCGTATGCTGGGACGCTCATTCAGGAAGATGACCGCAAAAATGGCAACCAGCACTAGGCTGAACTTGTCCACCGGGGCGACTTTGGAGGCTTCACCCAATTTTAATGCGCGAAAATAGCACACCCACGATGCCCCTGTAGCCAGCCCGGACAGCGATAGAAATAGCCAGGTTCTGCGGCTGAGCGCAAACGGATCGCTCCATTTTCCGGCGTAATATACAAAGCCTGACAACACCAGAAAAATCACAAAGGTGCGGATCAGCGTGGCGTAATCCGAATCCACGCCTTCCAATCCGATCTTGGCGAAGATGGCCGTCATGGCCGCAAAAACAGCGGAGAGTAAGGCCCAGTAGAACCAGCTTTGCGCAGATAACATGGTTAATCTCCCATCTTCCAGTTCACTTTTTCTCCGGCACGCAACGGCACCAGCCTATGCTCGCCGAAGGCGATGCTGTTCGGGATCTGCCAGCTTTCCTTGCGTAGCGTGATCTGGTCGGTGTTACGCGGCAAGCGGTAATAATCCGCGCCGTAAAAACTGGCGAAACCTTCCAGCTTGTCCAGCGCGTTCAACTGTTCGAACGCTTCCGCATACAGTTCGATGGCGGCATGTGCGGTGTAAATGCCGGCACAGCCGCAAGCGGATTCCTATAAGTGTTGCTCATGCGGCGCACTGTCGGTGCCGAGGAAGAATTTCGGGTTGCCGCTGATGGCCGCTTTACCCAATGCCTCGCGGTGCACTTCGCGCTTCAGCACCGGCAGGCAATAGTAATGCGGGCGCATGCCGCCGCTGAACATGGCGTTGCGGTTGTACAACAGATGATGAGCGGTGATGGTCGCGGCAATGTGATCTGGCGCGCCGGTTACAAACTGCACTGCGTCTTGAGTAGTGATATGTTCGAACACCACGCGCAGTTGCGGCAGGTCGCGCAATAACGGAATCATCACCCGTTCGATGAACACCGCCTCGCGGTCGAACACATCGACATC
This sequence comes from Gallionella sp., assembly GCA_043768015.1. GTDB lineage: Bacteria > Pseudomonadota > Gammaproteobacteria > Burkholderiales > Gallionellaceae > Gallionella. The sequence goes on along the minus strand of JAYVKW010000056.1, from coordinate 382 downwards.
GGGATCGGTCGCCTCGCCATGCACCAGCAGCGGCATGCCGCAACGCTGCATTTCTTCCAAAGCAGGATACGCCTTGCGTATATTGGTCACCCCTGCATCCGAGTTGGTCGTCGCCCCCGCTGGATAATACTTGACCGCATGCACGATGCCGCTTTGTTTGGCGCGCTGAATTTCCTGCGCGGTGGTATTGTCGGTCAGGTACAAGGTCATCAACGGCTCGAACTTCGCCCCCCCGGATTTCGCACCCCGGGATTTCGCATCATTGGGCAACGCGGCGATGATGCGCGCGCGATAGCCTTGTGCCTGTTCGGTGGTGGTGACCGGCGGCCTGAGATTGGGCATCACGATGGCGCGGGCAAATTGCCGTGCGGTATCCGGCACG
>JAYVKW010000055.1:0-2578 GCA_043768015.1 Gallionella sp. | reverse complement strand
GTCCCTGCCGGCGTGGTCGCGCTGGCAGAAGCCCAGCGCGACGGGTTTGCTTACATCAAACCGTGAGCCTGGTTGATTACCGTAACAGGTGCTTGCGCACGTAAGCGCCTGCAAACGTTTTTTGCAGCTGATTCCATCAGGAGAGTGCCATGACCCATCCGCACACCAAGGCGGCTGACGCCACAGCCGCGCTGCATCGTGAGGTACAACAGCAGCAAGACCAGCACGATTCCGCCACGCCCAGCGCACCAGTGCAGGACGACAGCCCGGTGCAAACCGGCGCGCGTAGCTACCCGGGTTTACCGTTGCCGTCGCAACATCTGGACAAGCCGGGCATGGAAGCCGACATGGCACTCAAGCCGCAGTTCATGGCACCGGATTATCGCGGCAGCGGCAAACTGGCCGGTATGGTCACCATCATCACTGTCGGTGATTCCGGTATCGGGCGTGCGGTCGTCGTACTGTATGCGCGCGAGGGTGCCGATGTCGCTATTATTTACCTCAACGAACATCAGGATGCCAGCGACACCCAGCGCCATGTCGAGGCCGAAGGCCGAACCTGCCTGCGGATCGCCGGTGACGTGCGCGACGTGGGCTTTTGTCAGCGGGCGGTTGAGCGGGTGCACGCCCAGTTTGGCCAGATCGATATTCTGGTCAACAATGCAGCGTTTCAGGAACACGCCGATTCGCTGTTCGATTTAACCGAAGAGCGCTTCGACCTGACCATGAGAACCAACGTCTACGGCTACTTTCACATGGTCAAGGCGGTGCTGCCGTATCTGAAACGCGGCGCGGCGATCATTAATACCGGCTCGGTTACCGGCATCAAGGGCAATAAAAACCTGCTGGATTATTCGACCACCAAGGGCGCAATTCACGCCTTCACCATGGCGCTGTCGTCCAACCTGCTGCCGCAAGGTATTCGCGTCAACGCCATCGCACCCGGTCCGGTCTGGACACCGCTCAACCCTGCCGACCAGACGCCCGAGAACATTGCCAAATTTGGCGACAATACCGACATGCACCGTCCGGCCCAGCCGGGAGAACTCTCCCCGCGTACGTATTTTTGGCGTCCGCAGTGTGTTCCAGCTACATCACTGGCATTGTGCTGCCGGTTATCGGTTCGGTCGGGGAATGACGCCAAAATCAGTTGTTTGCGCACCATTAACCAGGGCGTTTTCTGCCACTCAGGAGAAGATCATGCCAAGAGGCGATAAGTCGAGTTATACCGGCAAGCAAAAGCGCCAGGCGGCGCACATTGAAGTCAGCTACGAAGCGCGGGGGGTGCCGAAAGATGAGGCCGAAGCGCGTGCGTGGGCAACCGTGAACAAGTTGAGTGGTGGGGGCAAGAAAAGCGGCTCTGGGCGGGTCAAAACGGTTATAGCAACGGAAAAAAAGCATCCGAAAACAAAGTGAAAAAAGCAAGCGAATAAAAAAGCTACCCCATTGCCCCTACTCGATCCTGGAAAAAAATCGGGGAATAACGACGAGGCTGGCTGTCTTCGGGGTTGCCGGGGCAGGTAGAGCAACTAGCCTTTCAGGATGTGGCAAACGCGTGATTTGTGTTTAATGAATTCGGCCACTGAACAGCTTAGCTGATAAGGCGTTCATGCTTCTATTATCAAATGATGCCAGAAGTGATATGCATCAGTATTTTTTCTTGTGTGGGAGACCGCACAGAACTCGCTAGCGTTTAGTTACATTGTCTTAAATCAAACCGAAATCCTGATTTCGGATCCTTCAGGTAGATATTTGTTACTTTTTGAACTAGGGGAGAGCAGGATGAACACAGGAAAACGCTATTTATGGGGAGGCATATCAGTGCTGGGGCTGATTGGTGCAGGCATGCTGATTTTCCTCAATATGGGGGGCGATCTGATCTCGCAGGCTTTTAGCAAATCACCGGAGGCGGTACAAGAAAAGCAGGCTAAGCGCCAGGGAGGCGATGCCGCGCACACAATCAAAGCGGTTCCCGGCACCCCTGATGGAGTGCTGTTGATGCAGGCACAGGCGCTTTTCGGCAAATTGCCCGCGACCATGCCGGGCAGTGAGCACGATACGCCCGCGATGATTGCACTTGGCAACAAACTGTTTTTCGAGAAAGCGGTTTCCATCAACCAGACTAAATCCTGCAGCTCTTGCCATTTCATTGAAAACAAGGGCGCAGGAGCGGACCATCGCAAGACCGGCTTGGGTGCGCTGGGTAAATTCGGCGACCGCAACGATCCATCGGTGTTGAATGCCGGGTTCCAGATTGCACAGTTCTGGGACGGACGCGCGCCCACACTGGAAGAACAGGCCAAAGGGCCGCCACTCAACCCCATCGAATTGGCCATGCCCGATGGCGCTGCGGTGGCCGCACGGCTCAAAGCCATTGACCATTATCCCGCTGAATTCCAGGCGGCCTTCCCGGGTGAAAATGACCCCGTGACTTTCGACAACTTTGCCAAAGCGGTGGCTGCTTTTGAACGCACGCTGATTAGCCGCAGCCGCTTCGATCGTTACCTGGACGGCGACAAACAAGCGCTCACGGGAAAGGAGTTGAGCGGCATGCGTACCTTCATCGCGGTGGGATGCG
>JAYVKW010000054.1:0-16907 GCA_043768015.1 Gallionella sp. | reverse complement strand
CTCCGGCAAGCCTGGTGACATGGCGCATCGCCCAATCGAGTATGGTCAGCGTGCGCAAACCCAGAAAGTCGAACTTCACCAGGCCGATAGCTTCGACATCATCCTTGTCGAATTGGCTGACCACGCTGGTGCTGCTGTCGGCGCAATACAGCGGGCAGAAGTCAGTGAGTTGTCCGGGCGCGATCAACACGCCGCCCGCGTGCATGCCGACGTTGCGCGTCAAATCTTCCAGACGTCCGGCCAGCTCCAGCAACTCCGGCACACCTTCTTCGCTTTCGGCGATGCTGTTGATTTCCGGTTCCATCTCGCGCGCTTTTTTCAGCGACACCGGCTTCACGCCTTCCAGCGGAATCGCTTTGGACAGCCGGTCGCACAGGCCGTAAGGAAAATCCATCACCCTCCCGACATCGCGGATCACCGCCTTGGATGCCATGGTGCCGAAAGTGGCAATCTGCGCCACGCTGGCCGCGCCGTATTTCTGCTTCACATAGTCGATGACGCGCTCGCGCCCATCCTGGCAAAAGTCCACGTCGAAGTCCGGCATCGACACGCGCTCGGGATTCAGAAATCTCTCGAACAGCAAGGCATAACGCAACGGGTCGAGATCGGTGATGCCGAGGCTGTACGCCACCAGTGAACCCGCACCGGAGCCGCGCCCGGGGCCGACCGGCACGCCGTTTTCTTTCGCCCAGCGGATGAAGTCCGCCACGATCAAAAAGTAGCCGGGGAAGCCCATCGCAATGATGGTATCGATCTCGAAATCCAGCCGCGCCTGATATTGCGGCTGCTTGGCGGTGCGCTCCGCCGCATCGGGATACAACATGGCCATGCGTTTCTGCAAGCCGAGTTGCGCCTGCTCGCGCAAATAATCGTCCAATCCCTGACCGTCAGGGGTCGGGAAATCCGGCAAGCGCGGCTTATTCAGAGTGAGCGAGAGATTGCAGCGGCGCGCAATCTCCACGCTGTTTTGCAGCGCCTCCGGCAGATCGGCGAACAACTCCGCCATTTCAGCCTGCGTCTTGAAATATTGTTGTGCGGTAAATTGCTTTGCGCGCCGTTTGTCGTTGAGCACATAGCCTTCGGCGATGCACACGCGCGCCTCGTGCGCCTTGAAATCGGAGGCTACAAGGAATTGCACCGGATGGGTGGCGACCACCGGCAGCCCGAGTTCGGCGGCGAGTTGGGTCGCCGCATGGATGTAATGCTCTTCGTCGGCAAACCCGGCGCGCTGCACTTCGAGGTAATAACGGTTGTTGAACAGGCTCGCCCATTCCTGCGCGAAGTGTTTTGCCTGCGCTGCATTGCCGGACAACAGCGCGCTGCCGGTATCGCCGAGATGCGCGCCGGACAAGGCGATCAGCCCGACTGTATCCTGATGGAACCATTCGCGGCGCAGCTCGGCGCGTCCGCGATGCTGGTTTTCCAGATAGGCGCGGCTGAGCAAACGGCACAACAGCAAATAGCCTGCAACCGACTGGCACAGCAACAGCAGGCGATACGGACGCTCCCGGTCGGCATCGTTGCTGATGAACACATCGCACCCGACGACGGGCTTGAGTCCCGCGCCGCGCGCCGCTTTGTAAAACTTGATTAGGCCGAAAAAATTATTCAGGTCGGTCAGCGCAAGTGCCGGCATCGCATCGCGTTGCGCGGCGACCACCGCCTCGTCCACGCGCACCATGCCATCCGAAATGGAATATTCGCTGTGCAAACGGAGATGAACGAAAGAAGGCTGCGACATGATGAAACGCCAGAAATTTGGGGAGTAATTTTAACACGGTGGGAGCGCGGGCATCTTGCCCGCAATTAGGTTGCCACGCTTGTATGCGGGCAAGATGCCCGCGCTCCATCTGATACACTTATGCCGATGCAGACTTCCACACCCCTCACCCCGCAACGCGCACCGAAGGCCCCGCAGGGGTTCTCGCACCCGGAGGGTGTACGCAATCCGCTACCCGGCAAGCCGGATGCGGAATTGTCAGAACGTTATTTGCTGCTCACCCTTGCGGGCATCCAGTTTAGCCACATCCTCGATTTCATGATCATGATGCCGCTCGGCCCTATCCTGATAAAGGCATTCGGCATCGGTACGCATGAATTCGGCCTGCTGGTTGCGTCCTACAGTTTCAGTGCCGCACTGTCCGGGCTGTTTGCCGCAACGTTCATCGATCGTTTCGAGCGCAAGCGCTTGTTGCTGACCATGTTCGCGCTGTTCGGTTTATCCACGCTGGCGTGCGGCCTGGCTCCCGGCTATGCCACGCTGCTCATCGCGCGCGGCATGGCGGGCGCTTTTGGCGGCGTGATGGGCGCGCTGGTGCAAACCATAGTCGGCGATGTGATTCCATTTGCACGGCGCGCCAAGGCGGGCGGCATCGTGTCAACGGCATTTTCACTTTCCACGGTTGCCGGTGTGCCGCTATCTTTATGGCTGGCCAATCATTTCCAGTGGCGCGCGCCGTTCATCCTGATCGCGGTGTTGACCGTGTTGTTCATCATTGTCGGTGCGCGCATCTTGCCGGAATTGCGCCATCACATCAGCGACAAAAAACGCACGCATCCATTCTCGGCGATGTTCGCAGTGCTGCGCGATCCCAATCATCTGCGCGCTTTGCTGTTCTCCGCGCTGATCATTTTTTCCGGCTTCACGGTGATTCCCTACATCACCATTTACGCGGTGGGCAACGTCGGCATCTCGCTGCACGACATCCCGTTCATTTATCTCACCGGCGGCGCGGCAACGCTGGTCACCGCACGGCTGATCGGCCATAGCGCCGACCTGCGCGGCAAGGTAAAAATCTATCGCCTGGTCGCATTCGCCGCACTGCTACCGCTATTCGTTGTCACCAACATCGGCGCGGCCCCACTGTGGCTTTGGCTGATTTGCACCACGACATTCTTCGTGCTGGTCTCGGGGCGCATGATTCCGGCGATGGCCATTATCACTTCGGCGGCACAACCCAAATTGCGCGGCACGTTCATGTCGCTCAATGCCACGGTGCAGGCATTCGCCATGGGCTTGGCCACCACGCTGGCCGGATTCATCATCACGCAAAATGGCGCGGGGCAGATCGTTGACTATGGATTGGTGGGATATGTTGCGATAGCCGGGAATGTGCTGGCGATCATGTTCGTCTCGCGCATCGTGATGCACGATCAACATGCCAGTGTGCCGGATGTTGCGCTGAAATAATCGGGAGGTGCTCTGGAGCGGGTGAAGGGGATCGAACCCTCGTATGCAGCTTGGGAAGCTGCCGTTCTACCATTGAACTACACCCGCGTGATAGCATCGCATCTTACCGTAACCGAGTGATTTTTTGAAAGTGATTACCGTCAGCATTAACGGCGCAACGCGCCAACTTCCCGATTCCACCGGCGTTGCCGCGCTCATCGAAGTGATGGGCTTGACCGGCAAGCGCATTGCCCTGGAGCGCAACGGCGAAATCGTGCCGCGCAGTTTGTTTGCCGCGCAACAATTGGCGGATGGCGATAAATTGGAAGTAGTCGTGGCGGTGGGCGGTGGTTAATAAATGGAAAAAGCAATGAATGACAAACTGATTATCGCAGGCAAAAGCTACTCTTCCCGACTGCTGGTCGGCACCGGCAAATACAAGGATTTCACCGAGACCAAAGCGGCGGTGGAAGCCAGCGGCGCTGAGATCATCACCATCGCGATCCGGCGCAGCAACATCGGCCAGAATCCGAACGAACCGAGCCTGCTGGAAATCCTGCCGCCGTCGAAATACACGCTGCTGCCCAACACCGCCGGTTGCTACACCGCCGAAGATGCGGTGCGCACCTTGCGTCTGGCACGCGAATTATTGGACGGACACAGCCTGGTCAAACTGGAAGTGCTGGGCGACCCGCAATCGCTGTATCCGAATGTGATCGAAACCATCGCTGCCGCGAAGACGCTGGTGGCGGAAGGCTTTCAGGTGATGGTGTATACCTCGGACGACCCTATCATCGCCAAGCAACTGGAAGACATCGGCTGCGTGGCGATCATGCCGCTGGCCTCGCTGATCGGTTCCGGCATGGGCATACTCAACCCGTGGAATCTGCAACTCATCATGGAGCGCGTGCAAGTGCCGGTGATCGTGGATGCGGGTGTCGGCACGGCTTCGGATGCCGCGATTGCGATGGAACTGGGCTGTGCCGGTGTGCTGATGAACACCGCGATTGCCGGCGCTCAACAACCAGTGTTGATGGCTAGCGCGATGAAACAGGCGGTGGAAGCCGGGCGCTCCGCCTATCTCGCCGGGCGCATGCCGAAAAAACTTTACAGCGCCAGCCCGAGTTCACCGATGGCAGGGATCATCAATTCGACACGTTCCTGACTTACCCTCTCCCCTTACCCTCTCCCACAAGTGGGAGAGGGTGCCCGACAGGGCGGGTGAGGGTTGCTGAACAAGTCAAACACATGACTGAAACCCCCGATCTTTCTAAACGCCACATCCGCAGCTTCGTATTGCGCCAAGGTCGTGTCACACCTGCACAGCAACGCGCGTGCGACACACTGCTGCCGCGCTTCGGCATTGAATATGCCGCAAAGCAACTGGATCTTGCGCAAGTCTTCGGACGCGGCGCCCCCAAGATACTGGAAATTGGTTTTGGCATGGGCGACAGCACCGCGGCCATCGCGCTCGCCCATCCGGAAAATGACTACCTGGCACTTGAGGTGCACACGCCGGGCGTGGGCAATCTGCTCAAGCTGATCGATGCGCAACAGGCCAGCAACATTCGCATCATCCGGCACGATGCCGTGGAAGTGCTGCGCGACATGCTAGCCGATGCGACACTGGACGGTGTGCACATTTTCTTCCCCGATCCCTGGCATAAAGCACGCCACAACAAACGACGCTTGATTCAGGCCCCGTTCATCGCGCAACTGGCGCAGAAGCTCAAACCCGGCGGTTATCTCCATGTCGCCACCGATTGGCAGGATTACGCTGAACAGGTATTAGCGGTATTGGGTGCGGAGCCGTTGCTGGAAAACACGGCGGAGAATTACGCGCCGCGCCCCGCTTATCGCCCGCTTACCAAGTTCGAACAGCGCGGGATTCGCCTGGGGCACGGAGTGTGGGACCTGGTGTTCCGGCGCAAGAAATAATTTCATTTCGCGATTAACAGCGAAAAATAGTAGGGTGCGTTCCACGCACCATTACCAACTGGTGCGTAGAACGCACCCTACCAACTTGCGCTTCATTCCCGAAAAACGAACTTCTAGAGATGCCCAATAATCAACCGCCGTCGAATTCCAGATTAGGGGCGCGATTCAGCAGCGTAGTGACCATCTCTGCGGCAGGAACATGCTCGTAAAGAATGCGATAGACGGCTTCACAAATCGGCATTGCGACACCCAGGCGTTGTGCGAGGCGATGCACTTCCCGCACCGTGTAAACGCCCTCGGCAACATGCCCGAGCCTGCGCAATATTTCCGACAGATCGTGTTGCTGCACCAACAGCAAACCGACCTGGCGATTACGCGACAAATCGCCGGTGCAGGTGAGAATCAAATCGCCCACCCCGGAAAGACCGCTCAGGGTTTCTGAACGACCTCCAAGCTTCAAGCCGAGCCGGGTGATCTCGGCCAGACCGCGGGTCAGCAAGGCGGCGCGTGCGTTAAGGCCCAGTCCCATGCCGTCGCAAATGCCGGCGGCAATCGCCATCACGTTTTTCACCGCCCCGCCGACTTCCACTCCCACCATGTCGTTGCTTGCATAGATGCGCAAGTGTGCGTGGTGAAGAGTCCGCGCCGTGCTGCGCGCAAACTCCTGGTCGGCAGAAGCGAGTGTCAATGCGGTTGGAAAGCCACGTGCGACTTCTTGCGCGAAACTGGGCCCGGACAGCACGCCGTATTGAAATCCTTCAGGCAACACTTCGGCAGCGACTTGATGCGCTAATTTTGCGGTCTCCGCCTCGAAACCCTTGCATACCCACACCACGCCGAAATGGCGCGGCAATTGCACCAGTTGATGCAAAGTCGGGCGCAATGCGGCTGTTGGAACAGCGATAATGACCAATTCGGCAGCCGCCAATGCGGCAGAGAAATCCGAGCTTAATTCAAGATTGGCAGGCAGTAAAATATCAGGAAGGTAGTGTTGGTTATAACGTTTGACTTTCATCGCTTCGATTTGCGCAGCATCGCGTGCCCACAGCGTAACGCGATGGCTGGCCGCCAGGCTGATGGCAAGTGCGGTTCCCCATGCTCCCGCGCCGATGATCGTGATATTCATTATTTAATCAAAAATATGCCGCATAGCGGCACACAAAAATCTGTCTTCTATCATCTGTTTTCTGATTAGCCGCCCCACACCTCGGTGCTACGCACATAACCGGCATTGCCGTCTTGATGACGCACCTTGATCCAGCCTGTGCCGGTTGATTCAATGCGTTCCAATGCCACTTGCTGGCGCACCTGGAATAATCGCGACGAACCAAAATCGGGCTCTGCGCGCACATCCAGCAGCGGCAACAGCGCGAACACATAACGTTTGTTGCTCAACACGCGCTTTTCCACCCAATACAAGTTGCCGGAACGGTCACGCACCTTGACCCAACTGTCCAGCGTGACAATTTGCTCGAAAGGCATATAACGATTCACCACGAACAGCTTTTTCGCCTTGATCGAAGGCGCGTCATAAAGTATCGCGTTGCTCTCGCCGACTGACACATACTCTACCGCATGAACCACACTCGCACCAATAAGCAGCACAAGCAGGGCAGCCCAACGCGCGGAACCAGGCAATTTCATCAGTGAGTAGTGGTTGATGCGGCGGCCTGCGCCTGTTGCTGCTTCTGTTGCTGGTAGAGCGCATCAAAGTTTATCGGGTTCAGCAGCACCGGCGCGAAACCGCCACGCACCGCCACATCTGAAACGACCTCGCGCAAAAACGGGAATAAAATATTCGGGCACATCACCGCCAGAATCGGTTCCAGTTCATCGGTAGGCACATTGCGTATCTGGAAAATGCCCGCCTGCTTAACCTCGATCAGGAACATGATCATTTCGCCGACCTTGGCGGTGACAGTAGCCATCACTACCACCTCAAACAGGCCATCTTCAACAGAACTGGCCTGGGTGTGCAGTTGAATATCGATTTGCGGACCGTCTCGCCCCATAAAAATTTTCGGTGCATGCGGGATCTCCAGCGAAAGATCTTTCACATATATTTTATCCATATTGAATATGGGCTGCTTATTCTCTTGTGCCGCTTCGACCATGTTGCGCTTCCCTTAAAATATGATTACTAAAATCCGGATTTTGCCAAAAGCTCGTCCAGTCCGCCGGCATGATTGAGCGATGCAAGATCGTCAAAGCCGCCAACATATTCGCCATTAATATATATTTGCGGCACGGTGCGCCGTCCAGTTTTTTCCATCATCGCGACGCGCAATTCCGGTTGCAGATCAACGCGTATCTTTTCAATTTCCGTGACCCCTTTGCTGCGCAGCAACTGCTCGGCACGAACGCAATAAGGACACACGGCAGTGCTGTACATCAATACTTTTACCATGCTTATTTTTCCAGTGGCAAATTGTTTTTTTGCCAAGCCTGCACACCGCCCGCCAAATTGTAAACCTGGGCAAAACCTTGCTTACCCAACAATACACAAGCCGTGGCGGAGCGATTGCCGCTACGGCACACCACCACGATGGGCTGATCCATATGCTTTTTCAATTCGCCCACGCGTTCTTTAAGTTTGCCCAAGGGAATCAATTTGGAATTCAAAACATGTCCGGCATCGTATTCGCCAGTCTCACGCACATCCAATACGACGGCATTTTTGTGATTGATGAGTTGCAATGCCGCCGCTGTATCCACTTCTTTGATGCCGCGAAAGCGGTTTCCAAACAATGACCACAACAACATGGCGCCGCTAAACACGGCGATGAAAATTGGGAAGATATTATTACTGATGAATTGCACGGGCATGCTCCTGTTCTTTTTGGGCAGCGAATTCTAACAGAGCCGAAAAATGCGCGGGGTCTTTCTCCGCCAAGCTGATTAGCAGCCGATGCGCATCGCCATTGCCCGGATACGACCAAATGGCCTGCTCTAATAGCTGCTTAGCCGGCTGCAACTGGCCGTCCTGCGCCAAGAAAAACGCTTGCCGGTAAACCACTTGGGCGTTTGGTATAAAGCGCATTACATTGGCACCCAAAACGAGTTTTTGTTTGATGCGGTCAGTATTTACCTCGCTGCTCCCAAAAATATACAATTCTGCATAAGGCGCTAGTAGCGCCCCGCCATGCACCGCAATCAAATCGTCCCGTGTACGCTGCAAGGTTTCTGCGGCATTCGCGGAAGCGGGGACTATCGCCAAGATATCTTTCAATCGCTGATAATTGCTGTGCAACTGTAATAGCGATAGCAAACCCAACAGCAAAATCATCGTCAACGCAAGCCGCCCGATATGCCGTAACTCCAGTCGGTAATGTGTTTCATCGAATGCGCCTAACAGAATTGCTCCCACCGCGATGAAGTAGGCATACCACAACGGATACTCAAGCAGGCTGTGGATGGCCAGCACACCCAATATGGCATAACCCCACCAATGTGCCGCACTCCTCGTCGCATCGTTCTGGACATTCTCCATTGAGCTGGCTGACTTTGCGTACCTGTGATGCACTCCATAAAACCAGATTCCCAACGATCCAAACAACACCAGCAATCCGGCCAGACCCGCTTCAGCGGCAAGTTGAAAAATCAGGTTGTGTGCATTGTTGTAAAGACCGGAAATATTGCCTGCCCGTAACGATGGCAACAACTCGAAGTGATGCCAGGCAAATTGCCCGAAGCCCACCCCTATCCATGGAGATTGCATGAACATCAGGCCTGCTTCGCGCCACAAATACAAGCGAATGCTGCCGCTGGTATCGCCACCGCCGTTATAAGCCAGAAAATGCTGTACGGTATTCGTACCGCTAACGGCTCCGGTCATGAACGGCATTTGCACGACCAGATGCATCAGTCCAAATCCGACAATCAGCAGCAAGGTATAACGCAACAAAGGTCGCATTGTGGAATCACGCCGCGCCAGCCACCATGCCAGGCCTATCATCAGCAGCAAATACAACCACGAACTACGCGAGCCGCTCATCGTCATTGAAAATACCAACGGCACTGCCAGCAGAATCACATAGCCCGCTTTCAATTTGCGCTGTTGAAACAACAAGCCTAATGAGATCAAACCCAGCGCAATATAATTGGCAAAATGATTGGGCTGCGCCAGATTTCCATATATACCGGAAGAAATTTGCATCACCACTATGGCATCGAATGGCGTATGTAATTGGTAATGTTGCAATACACCAATCAGAGCGCTGAGTTCCGCGCCTATCAGCAAAAAAAACGCCAATGCGACCGCAAGTTTTTCGATACCAAAACATGCGCGTAACCTTTTTCCTAACAACATCAACAGCGCCGCAAACAGCAAATATAAAATATACAGCAACGCCTGATCGAAATAGGCCATCTTGCCTAACACTAATTGCAACAGCACTACGACGATCAACGCGATGGGCAATTGCGCGATACGCGGAATTTCAGGTTGCCGCCAGAATTCACGCGCGGTCAAAAGCGAAAGGGCGAGCACCCCCAGCATGGCGCTCCACCATTCCTGATCAAACGCAGTCAGCGGGTTCTCATGGCGGTAATGCAGAAAAGGGAAAACCCACATCAGCCCGACCAAGGCCAAACTGATGTGGATCCATTTGATATCGGACAGCCGGATCGGCCGCCTCGTGTCCCGTGTCAACTCCACAGCCGACTTGTCGGGTAGTGGATCGTCTGGTTTGGGTATCAGCACGAACCCTTTTTGATGCCGAATTTCGCGAGAATACTGTTCAGCGGGCAAATTGTGGTGAAACCGCTCTGGAACAGATTCATGCCCACAAAGACGGTGAGGAATAAAAAGTATTTGCTCGCAAATATCGGGCTGGCTTCTAATCCCAGCGCCAACGACAGCAAAATGAAAGAACCGGCGACGATACGAACAATACGTTCTGCATTCATAAATTGAAGCTCCTATAGTTGTAAAACTGATTTTACTGTAATTTTTTGTACAGGGTGGCGTAATACAACACCGGTATCACCACCAGCGTCAACACGGTGGAAACCAGAATCCCGAATATCAATGAAATTGCCAAGCCGTTGAATATCGGATCATCCAGTATGAACAGCGCGCCCAGCATGGCTGCCAGCCCGGTCAACACAATCGGTTTGGCACGCGCGCTCGCCGCCGCGATCACCGCATGCTGCGGATCCACCCCATCGCGAATTTGCATGTTGATGAAGTCCACCAGCAGTATCGAATTGCGCACGATGATGCCCGCCAGCGCGATCATGCCTATCATCGAAGTCGCGGTGAACTGGCTGCCCAACAGCGCGTGCCCCGGCATGACGCCGATAATGGTGAGCGGGATCGGAGCCATGATGACCAGCGGCACGAGGTAGGATTTGAACTGCGCCACCACCAGCAGGTAAATCAGCAACAGGCCCACGCCGTAAGCGATGCCCATGTCGCGGAAAGTCTCGAAGGTCACCTGCCATTCACCGTCCCACTTCAGTGCATAGCCCGCATACGGGTCGCTGGGCTGCTTGAAGAAATAGCTCTCCAGTTTTCCGCCTTGCTCCAGCGGCATACCGCTCACTTTGCCGTTGATGCCGAACATGCCGTACAGCGGGCTGTCGAGCTTGCCAGCCATATCGCCGAACACATACACCACCGGCAGCAAATCCTTGTGGTAGATCGGGTAATCGCGCTGCTGGGTAAGCACTTGTACCACTTCGGAAAGCGGCACCAGTACCCCGTCTCTAGCCCTGACCTTGAGTTTCAGCACTTCATCGATGCGGCTGCGCCGTTCGGCGGGCAGGCCGATGCGCAATGGCGGAGCATATTTCGCGTTGGCATCGTGCAGCGAGGCGACATCCTGACCCGATAACGCGACACCGATCACATCCACGATGTCGCGCGGCGCTACACCAAGCAATGCGGCCTTGCTCTGCATGACTTGCAACAGCAACTTGGGCGCGGCCTCGGTCACGCTATCGTCGATGCCGACGATGTCCGCCGTTTTGCCGAATTGCTCGCGCACCTTGCCCGCCACCTTGCGCGCGCCTGCATAATCCGGCCCGTATATTTCCGCGACGATGGGTGACATCACCGGCGGACCGGGCGGCACCTCGACAATCTTCACATTCGCGTTCCAGGTCTTGGCGATCTTCTGCATAGGCTCCAGCGCAGCACTGGCGATCTCATGGCTGCTGCGACTGCGATGATGTTTGTCACGCAGGTTCACTTGTATGTCACCTTGCTCGGCGGCACTGCGCAAATAGTATTGACGCACCAAGCCATTGAAATTGATCGGCGCAGCCGTGCCGGCGTAGGCCTGATAATCGGTGACTTCCGGTACGGTGGCCAGGTAGCCGCTGATTTCATGCAGCACTGCACTGGTCTGTTCCAATGGCGTGCCAATCGGCATGTCCACCACAATTTGAAATTCCGACTTGTTGTCGAACGGCAACATTTTCAGGATCACCAGCTTCACCGCACCCAGCGATACGGCCAGCAGCAGGCCGCCCAATATGGCCAGCCACAATTTGCGCCGCGCCGGTTTGCCATGGATGCCATTCAGGAACGGGGTTAAATACTTTTTAAAGAAACGATGGATTTTAGTGTCGCGTTCGTCTGGCAGCGCCTCGTGATGCGCACCGGCAAAGCGCAGCACCAGCCAGGGCGTGATGACGAACGCCACCGCCAGCGAAATCAGCATACCCATGCTGGCATTGATCGGGATCGGGCTCATATACGGCCCCATCAGTCCGCTGACGAAAGCCATCGGCAACAGCGCGGCGATCACCGTAAATGTCGCTAGTATGGTCGGGCTGCCTACTTCGTCCACCGCTTCGGGAATGATTTCCGACAGCGGCTGATGAGTTGCCAGCGCGCGACGGCGATGGATGTTCTCCACCACCACGATCGCGTCATCCACCAGAATTCCGATGGAAAAAATCAGCGCGAACAGCGACACGCGATTCAGCGTGAATCCATACGCCCATGATGCAAACAGGGTCGCTGCCAGCGTCAACATCACGGCGATGCCAACTACAAAAGCCTCGCGCCGTCCCATGGTCAGCCACACCAGCGCGACCACGGCAACCGTGGCGAACAGCAGTTTCTCGATCAGCTTCATCGCCTTGTCGTTGGCGGTTTCGCCATAGTTGCGCGTGATGCTGACCTGCACATCGGCGGGAATCACGCTGCCCTTCAATTCATCCACACGTGCCAGCAACTGATCGGCGACTTCCACCGCATTTGCGCCCGGCTTCTTGGTGATTGCCAGCGTCACTGCGGTGAACTCCCCTTTTGCCTTGATCTGCTTGTCGGCTGCGGCGGGGCCGGTACCCAGCCACACATAACTGCCCGGCTGATCCGCGCCATCCTGCACGTCGGCGACATCGCGCAAAAATATCGGTTTACCCTCGGCCACGCCGATCACCAACTGTTTCACTTCGTTAGCGTTGCTCAAAAAACTGCCGGTCTGCACCAACACTTCGCGATTGTTTTGCACCAGACTGCCTGCATTCTGCGACACGTTGGCGGATTGCAATGCAGTGCGCACGTCCTGCAGGGTGAGCTGAAAGGCGTTCAGGCTTTCAGGGTTGAGCAGCACCCGCACCATGCGCTGGGTCGCGCCCAGCGTAGTGACTTCGCGTGTTCCGGGAACGCGCTTCAATTCCGCCTCGATGGCGTGCGCCACGTGAGTCAATTCCAGACTGCCGCCTGCCGCCTGCTCGCGCCACAGCGTCAGCGCGACTACCGGCACATCGTCTATCCCTTTGGCCTTGATGATAGGGGGCAATACGCCCAGTGTGGCGGGCAGCCAATCCGCATGCGAATTAAGCACGTCATACAACTTGACCAGCGATGGCACATGTTGTTCGCCGACCTTGAACTGCACGGTAATGATTGCCATGCCCGGCTGCGCTACCGAATAGACGTGATCCACTCCGGCGATCTGCGACAATACCTGCTCGGCCGGCGTTGCCACAGTTTGCGCCACGTCCTTGGCTGAGGCGCCCGGATAAGCGATCAGCACATTTGCCATGGTCACATTGATCTGTGGTTCTTCCTCGCGCGGCGTCACCAGCACCGCGAACGCGCCCAGCAGCACGGCAACTAATGCCAGCAACGGAGTCATTTGCGAGTGCAAAAAATATTTGGCGATCCGTCCTGAAATTCCCATGCTCTTCTCGATCCTTGGTAGGGTGCGCCATGCGCACCATGGTGCGTAAAACGCACCCTACATTTTCTGCCCTCAGTTCTGGCTCTGTTTCATCCCGGCCTTGACCGGATCAAGCGCCACTTGCTCGCCGGGATTGAGTCCCGCCAGCACTTCTACTGCACCATCGGCAGTTGCTTCGCCCAATCGCACCTGGCGCAATTTCACACCGCCTTTTGCATCGACCACATACACCGCCACCACCTCGCTGCGATGTAAAACCGCGCTGGCTGGTATGACCAATTTGCTGGCTTTGCCCACCACAAAATGCGCGCGCACAAACATCCCCGGATATATCCCCGCCTCATTGGCGGGCAGATACACGCGTACTTGCGTACTGTGGGTGCGGGCATCGGCGAGCGGCTGCACGGTGACTGAAGCCGCATTGACCCAACGGCTCACTGAAGGCAGCTCAACTTTTACCCTGGGATGCGTGCCTATATCCTGCAATTTGTATTGCGGCACACTCACCACCACACGCATTTCTGCAGGATCAAAGCCGACCATCAGGGGCTTGCCCGGCACAACCATTTCGCCGACTTCCACCAGGCGCGCCGCCACCGTCCCGCTGTAAGGCGCCACCACGCTGCTGTAGCCATGCGCGAGACTGGCTTGCCCTGCACCCGCCTCGCTGGCGGCGGCTTGCGCCCTTGCGATCTGGTAATCAGCCAGCGCCTTGTCCAGGCCCGATTGACTGATAAATTTTTGCGCGAACAATTGCACCGAACGCTCATAAGTCGCTTTGGCGTTCTGCATCGTGGCTTGCGCCTGTAATACCTGCGCATTGCTGCCCGCCAAAGCTTGCGCGGTCTCGCGTTCATCGATTCGCAAGATCACCTGCCCCTTATTGACGCGGCTGCCAACATCAAACAGAATTTCCTTGATGCGCCCGCTGATTTGCGCGGACACGGTGGACTGGCGCGTCGCCTCCACCAGGCCTTCTACGCTATAACTCTGCTCCACCTCGCGATATTGAACCGGCGCAACGGCAAGCGGCCGTGTCAATTCCACGCTCGGCTTGCCGGACTGTGGATTGCCTGACTCTGTTGCGTTTGCGTGTGCAGTTGCTGCACTCAGCAGTAATAGACAAAAAGCCCAAGGTTTATTCATTACACTACCCCATCAATAAATCACATATATTAGAATATGCTAATATTAAAAGAAAGGCAAGCCCCCCGCTTTAAACTCATTCCACCTGTTTCTATGGGGTAGCCCCTTCCATTTGCTGTTGGAATGCCCCAGTGTCTTGCCGGTCTTGACCCAAGCATTGGTGTGAAATACCGCTTTGGAACAGGTTCAGATAGCGCGAATTGTCGCGCAACTTTCTGCCACCAGCGCCGGGCCGCGATAAATTAAACCGCTGTATATCTGTACTAACGCGGCGCCGGCGTGGATTTTTTCGGCGGCATCCGCGCCGCTCAAAATGCCGCCGACACCGATGATGGGCAACGCGCCTTGCATCTCAGCAGCAAGCTGACGTATCACGCTGGTGGATTTATCGCGCAGCGGCGCACCACTCAGGCCGCCGCTTTCTTTGCCATGCGGCAGATTTTCCACGCCGTCGCGCGACAGTGTGGTGTTGGTGGCGATTACGCCGTCGATGCGATGTTGCATCAACAGGCGCGCGATTTTGACGGCTTGCCCGGCTTCCATATCCGGAGCAATCTTCAGCACCAAGGGCACATATTTTCCATGCGTGTCGGCGAGCTTTTGCTGTTCAACCTTGAGCAATTTGAGTAGATCATTGAGAGCATCTTCACCTTGCAACTGGCGCAAATTCTGCGTATTGGGCGAAGAGATGTTGACGGTGACATAGCTGGCGTGAGCGTAAACTTTACGCAAACAAATCAAATAATCATCGGCAGCATTTTCAATGGGCGTGCTGGCATTCTTGCCGATGTTGATACCCAGGATGCCGCGATAGTTTGCACGCTGCACGTTCGCTATCAACTTGTCCACGCCGTCATTGTTGAAGCCCATGCGGTTGATGATGGCGTTGGCTTGCGGTAGACGAAACAGGCGCGGTTTGGGGTTGCCAGGCTGAGGCAGCGGCGTGACGGTGCCGATTTCGATGAAGCCGAAACCGAGTGCCGCCAACCCATCTATGCAGTCGCCATTTTTGTCGAGTCCGGCGGCGAGTCCGACCGGGTTGGGAAAACCCAATCCCATTACGGTGCGTGGATCGTCTGGCGGACGCGGCGCGATGATGCCGCTCAAGCCCAATGAATGCAAGGCATTCAGCCCGCTCAAGGTGGCATGGTGCGCGGCTTCCGGGTCAAGCTGGAACAGCGCGGGACGCAGCAATGTATACATACTCGGGGAATACCTACTCAGGATTTTTTAACCACCACGGGGATGGGAAATTTTTTCTTTTGCTGGAACAGATCGCCACGTTTTTTGCCGCGCCAGTTTTCTGCGACAACGTCTCCGAGTTGCAGACACAACAAGCCGAATACCACATAGCCGAGTTGCGCGAACAGCGGATGAGGCAGGTTGATTATCAACTTCCCGCCACTCGCCTGATAGCTCAGCACACTGAAATTGCCCACTATCATTCCCGCCAGCGCGGCACAAATTACGCGCCCCCAATCACCGGATTTCAGGCCGGAGAAAATCGTGCTTTCGTCCCACAATAGTTGCAGAGCGACCAACAGCAACAGCGGCGCGATCCACAGCAACCAAAATAAATGTTGTGGCCACGCAGCGCCGCCCAACAGCCCCAGCACTGCGACAGGGAGGAGACTGTAGGCCAGTGTTGCGCCGCTGACTATCGGCAAAGTAATTCCATGCGCCAAGCGCTTGAGCAGTCCGGGAAATGTGCCGAGCAAAGCGCGAGTGCTCAGCACGGCGGGAGCGAGCAAGGCGAACAACGCGCTATAGAGCAATAATTGCGGGGCGGAGTCACCTGATTCTGTCGACCAACTCGCGGTGAATAGATTCAGGTAAACCAGCAGCCAGACTAGCGTTGCGCCAACGACAGCCATCCACAAAAAATAACCGCGTTGAATGTTCATCGGGCTATTGCCGGTTTGCTTTCTGATGAGGTAATTGATGAACAAAACATAGCCCAGCAGCATCAGGGCGGCGCGTAATATCGCGGCGGTATTTTCAGTTGCGGCCATGCTGATTGCCGACGTGCTAGTGAAAAGTTCGTTCCATTCCTGTCCGCTCAGGAGCCAGCCCGTCAAGGGCAATAAAACCAGCGCAAATATGAAAATACCTAAACGTATTTTCATGCTGATTCTCCTCCGTCTTTTGCTACGCTCTGCGTACCCTGTGCTGAGTCTGTCGAAGCATCAGGAGTGCTCAGAACAGGCATGGCAAGTGCGCGCCAAGTGCCGTCTTGCAAGCCTTGCGCGGGTTGGTATTGGGTCTTGTAAGCCATCTTGCGGCTGTGTTCGATCCAGTAACCGAGATAGACAAAATCCAGATCGAGTTTGCGGCACAGCTCGATTTGCCACAACACGTTGTAAACCCCCAGGCGCGCGCGCGGCAAATCCGGATCGTAGAAGGTATACACCGAGGACAGCCCGTCGCCCAACAAGTCGATCACGCTGACCATGCGCAACACGCCCTGCTCGCGGAATTCCACCAGCAGCGAATCGACATGGCTTTGCAGCAGA
>JAYVKW010000053.1:0-3348 GCA_043768015.1 Gallionella sp. | reverse complement strand
GCGCTCCACGTACGGGAAATGGCCGAGGAACAACTGGTCCGACGGAATCACGTATTTGTCGGAGCGATCCTCAAAGTTGTGAATGGCGGCATTGCCGCTGTCGGTGCCCCATACGGGTTCGTGTTTTTCTTCATCGATTTTCAGACCTTTTTCCAGCATTTTGCGTCTCAGGTCGAATGCATGGACATCGATCTTGGGACGTTTTTCGAGGGCTTCACCTTGCAGAAAGCGATCTATGCCGTCTGCCGCAATCGAGCCGTGGCCGATAGCAGTGGTCAGCAGGTGAGGGCGCAGTACGTCACCGCCTGCGAAATAACCAGGCTTGTTGGGAATCCGGTAATTTTTGTCGGCGCTGACCAGGCCCTTGCCGTTGTCGAATGCCTCAAAGCCGGTAAAGTCCACCGCTTGACCAATGGCAGAAACAATCAGGTCGGCGGGGATGTCCTGCTCGGTTCCGGCTTTGGCGGTGGGCTGGTTCTTGACCATTTCGCACTGCGCTACACGCAACGCTGTCGCACGACCATCTGGGCCCAGTATCACGGCTACCGGAATGACATTGCCCATGATGTGTATGCCTTCGGACAAAGCGTGATCGACCTCGTGTTTGCTGGCGTTCATTTTTTCTATCGGGAACAGCGTGGTCAGCACCACTTCAGCGCCTTCACGCGCCGAGACAGAGGCGACATCGTGCGCCAGATGACCCTGGATAACCAGTTCCGGACGGTCGGACTCGGTGGACTTGGTGATGTTGCCAAGCCGGCGTGCCACCGTGGCCACGTCAATCGAAGTATCGCCACCACCGATCACCACTACGCGCTTGCCAACGTGCTGTAAACGGCCGTCGTTAAAGGCGCGCAGAAAAGCCATGGCGGTGACGCAGTTGGGTGCTTCGGCACCGGGAACCGGCAGCGGACGGCCACTTTGCGCGCCCATGCCCATGAAAACGGCGTCAAAGCCTTTTTCCAGTTGTTCCAGCGTGATTTCCTTGCCGACATGAACATTGAGCTTTATTTCCACGCCCAGGTCGGTGATGCGTTTGATTTCCGCATCCAGTACTTCGCGCGGGGTGCGGAAGCCGGGAATACCGTAGCGCATCATTCCACCCAGCTCGGCATGCTCGTCAAAAATGGTACAGGCATGGCCTTTAAGCGCCAGTTGATAGGCGCACGACAGTCCCGCAGGGCCGCCGCCGATGACGGCGACTTTCTTGCCGCTGCTTTGTTCTGGCTTGGTGAAGCCAAGTTTGTTTTCGATCGCCCACTCACCCAGAAAGTGCTCAACCGAGTTGATGCCGACAAAGTTTTCCACCATATTGCGGTTGCAACCGGATTCGCACGGTGCCGGGCAAACACGCCCCATTACTGATGGAAACGGGTTGGCCGAGGCGATGCGGCGGAAAGCATATTCCTGCCAGGTCACGCCCACGGGGGGCTTTTCCACGCCACGCACGATGTTCAGATAACCGCGAATATCCTCACCGGAGGGACAGCTGCCCTGGCAGGGCGGGGTCGCCAGTACATACTCCGGGCACTTGTGAGTATGGTCGGCATCGAAAATCTTGTCCTGCCATGAATCGATTTTGGTATCACCTTCCTGGTAACGGCGAAACGTGTGCGATTCAGCTGTTTTCGTAATTTCCGGGGTCAATGACATGATTACTCTCTCCTTAGTTTGATAGCCGTGCTGACCAGTTGATGTACGCCACCGATCATGTTCATATTGAATTTGTAGTAAGGCATGACCTTACTGAACTGCGCCTTGCAAATCGCGCAAATGGTGCCCATGAAGTTGACGCCATGTTCATCCACCACGCGCTTCAGTGCTTCCATACGGGGTAATGCACCCTTTACCCGCAGCTCCATCAAGTCGTCGGTTAACAAGCCACCACCACCACCGCAGCAGAAGGTATTTTCGTGGATGGTCTCCGGCGCCATGTCGTAGAAATGATTGGCAACGGCTTTGATGATGTCGCGTGGAACGATGAACTGGCCGCCTTCGATGTTGCCCATGCGTGAGGCGCGCGCGACGTTGCAGGAATCATGGAAAGTGATGATGCGGTGATCGTTGGCTTCCTTGTCGAAAGCAAGCGCGCCGCGCTGGATCAAGTCATGGGTGAATTCGCAGATATGCTGCGGCGCCGGGTAATTCGGGTTGAGGAAATCAAACGGCCCGATCAGGGTATTCCAGAAGTTATAGGCGACGCGCCAGGCATGGCCGCACTCGCCGACGACCAGACGCTTGACGCCCAATTCCAGCGCCGCTTCGCGCACCCGCATCGAGATACTGCTCATCTGGTCATAGTTGCCGATGAACAAGCCGAAGTTGCCGGCCTCGGAAGCGTGGGAACTGATGGTCCAGGGGATGCCCGCAGCATGAAACACTTTGGCATAACCGATCAGGCTTTCGACGTGCGGCTCGGAGAAGAAATCGGCAGAGGGCGTGATCAGCATGATCTCTGCACCCTTCTGGTCC
The DNA here is from genome assembly GCA_043768015.1 of Gallionella sp. Taxonomy (GTDB): domain Bacteria; phylum Pseudomonadota; class Gammaproteobacteria; order Burkholderiales; family Gallionellaceae; genus Gallionella. The sequence goes on along the minus strand of JAYVKW010000053.1, from coordinate 876 downwards.
AGCGGCAGTTTTACATCCACCCCGGTATCATCGAGAATATCTTCTTCCAGCCCCGCTAGCGTATCCGCCAGCGCTTTTCCCGGCAGTCCCAGGTTGTTGCCGATGCGGTGTACCTTACCGATAATTTCGTTGCTGTATTTCTGACCCACGCCGATATGGTCCATGATCTCGCGCGCACCCATGGTGATTTCGGCGGTGTCGATTCCAATGGGGCAAAACACGGCGCAGCGACGGCATTCGGAACACTGATTGAAATAGGTGTACCAGTCGTTCAGGACCTCTTTGGTCAAGTCTTCCGCGCCCACCAGCTTGGGGAAATATTTTCCGGCAAAAGTGAAATAGCGGCGATAAACCTTGCGCACCAAATCCTGACGGGCAACCGGCATGTTCTTGGGATCGGAAGTGCCGAGGAAATAGTGACACTTGTCGGTACAGGCGCCGCAATGTACGCAGGCATCCAGATAGACCTTGAAGCTGCGGTATTTGGTCAGCAGATCGCCCATCTTGTCGATGGCCTTTTCCTGCCAGTTATCCACCAGTTCGCCGGGGAATCCCAATGCTGACTGGATCGGCGCCTGCGCTACAAACGGCTTGCTGTGCGCCATCGCACCCGGTTGCAGGATCGGAATGATCGGATATTCCTTCAGTTCGGGAACTTCAAATTTAGCGACTGCCATGATGTCTCCTTAGCCCTTTAATCCCTTAGTTTTTCTTGCCGGTCCATGCAGCAGGCGGACGGCGATGCTCGCGGGCATTGTCTATCTGGTTCAGGGTAGGGCTGAAAAATATGCCTGGCGCATGCAGCAATTTGCTGAGCGGGAATATTGCCATCAATGTTGCCACCAGAAACAGGTGTATCAACAGGGCAGGGTCAGC
>JAYVKW010000052.1:0-8533 GCA_043768015.1 Gallionella sp. | reverse complement strand
CTGGTTCTTCACCAAGGCGGCGCTGCTGACCTTCGGCGGTGCCTACGCCGTGCTGCCCTATGTCTATCAAGGGGCGGTGGAGCATTACCACTGGCTGACTGCTATCCAGATGATAGACGGGCTGGCACTGGGAGAAACCACGCCCGGCCCGCTCATCATGGTGATCACCTTCGTCGGCTTCGTCGGAGGCTGGAGCCAGCAAGTATTCGGGGCTGACGCGGTATTCGCTTCGGCCTTCATCGCCTCGGCGGTCGCCACTTTCTTCACCTTTCTGCCGAGTTTCATTTTTATCTTTCTGGGCGGCCCCTTCATCGAGACCACACACGGCAACCTCAAACTCACCGCGCCGCTCACCGCCATCACCGCCGCCGTGGTGGGCGTCATCGCCAGTCTCGCCCTGTTCTTCGCCTACCATGTATTTTTGCCTGCGGGTTTCGGCAATGGCGCTGTTGACTGGTTTTCAGTCGTGCTCGCGGTCATTGCGACGCTCGCCATATTCCGATTCAAGGCCGGGGTGATACCCGTCATTCTGGCGAGCGGATTGCTTGGCATGGGTTTCAAGTTGCTCATCTGACAAGGAGAAATGAATCATGAAATGGATTACGCGTGAACGTCCGAAAATTGATCGCATCGCCTGCCCTTGGCTGATCGCCCGCTTCATCGACAAACAGCCGGAGTTCCTGTTCGTGCCGACCGGCGACGTGTTGCGAGTGGCCGGGGAAACGGGTGCAGTTCCCTATGACATTCCCGGCGCAGAGCTGTCCCATGTAGGCGAGGAGTGCAGCTTCGATACCTTTCTCAAGAAGTACGACTTGACCAGCCCGGCCCTGCAAGACTTGGCCGTCATCGTGCGCGGCGCGGACACCGACCGCCTCGGCCTGGCACCGCAATGCGCCGGGTTGCTGGCGATCTCGCTGGGGTTGTCGCGCAATTTTACCGATGACCACAAAATGCTGGAGCATGGCACGGTGATGTACGATGCTCTCTATGCGTGGTGCTGCCACGCACGGGGCGAGCGGCATAGCTGGAACTATTGAAGCAGGTCTATTGGTTGAAAACATGAAACAGGCACCCGAATGGAAGCGGGCAGCATTGCTGCAATCGCCGCTGTTCGCTCCGCTGCATCCGATATTCGCCTGCCTTGATACAACTGGTTTTCCGGCGCTGCAAGATTGCAATGCGCTGCTGGCGGCACGACCATCACCCATCACTGTGCAAAGCGGAATGCCATTGCACTTCGTGGCGCAGACATCCGGCAAACTTTCCTTTGAAGCGCAATACGAACCGCGTTGTTATCTCAGCGGCGAGGTGCAGATGCGTGCACATAACTGGCATGACCTGCTCAATGCGCTGGTGTGGCTGACTTTTCCCAAGACCAAGGCCATCCTCAATGCGCGCCATTATCATGCGCTGATGGAGCAGAGGACATCAGGCAAGGCAGGACGCGGCGCAGTGCGTGATGTGAATACGCTGCTGGATGAATCCGGCGTGATCGTGGTCTATTCCAATGTTGATTCTGGTGCTAACTCGGGAGCTAATTCGGGTGCCGATCTGGCCGGGCTGCTGCGGGAGTTTAAATGGAAAGAATTGTTCTGGCAGCGGCGCGAGCAGGTGAGGGCAGAGATGGGGTTTTATTTATTCGGCCATGGTCTGTATGAGAAGGCGCTGCAACCCTACGTCGGCATGACCGGGCAGGGGTTGCTGCTGGCGGTGGAGCAGGAGTTTTTTTCGTGGCCGCAATCACAGCAGTTGGCGCACTTGGATAAACTGCTGGCGGACTACCTGACCGTGCCAGAACATTGCCGCAACACCCGCGATCTTTCTCCGGTGCCCTTGCTCGGCGTGCCGGGATGGGCGCCTGACAACGACTGTGCGGCGTATTACGACAACGTCGCGTATTTTCGTCCCGGCAGGCGCGCATAGGGATTTCCATTAAATAGAGGACGCTCAGTTTTGGTATCATAGCGACCTTACGCAATACTTCTTCCATCAGTATCTCCAAATGTTAAGCAAGCTCAATTCTGTGCAACGCGAAGCCGTTACGCACCTCGACGGCCCTTTGCTGGTGCTGGCCGGCGCGGGTAGCGGCAAGACGCGCGTGATCACCCACAAGATCGCCTATCTGATCGAGCAGTGCGGCTACGAGCCACGCAATATAGCGGCGATCACGTTTACCAATAAAGCTGCCAACGAAATGCGCGCACGCGTCGGTGACTTGCTGAAAAATACCAATACCAAAGGCCTAGTGGTGAGTACTTTTCATTCGCTGGGCATGAATATCCTGCGCGCCGAGGCCAAGCTGCTGGGCTACAAACCGCAGTTCTCGATTTTCGACAGCAGCGACACCTGGAAGATATTCAGTGAACTGACCAACTCCGCCGACAAGCAGGAAATCCGCGACATGCAGACGCAGATATCGAACTGGAAATCTGCCTTCGTCTCGCCGGAACAAGCTGCACTGATTGCCGATAGCGACGAGGCAAAAGTGCGGCCACTCCCGCAAGCGGATGGCTGCGCCATAACCAGCGACTTGGCGAGCGTAGTTGGCTCGCCTAGTCGAATGGCTAGTAGTTCCATCAGTAACGTGTCGAAGGTGCATGCGCGCATTTATGCGCGCTATCAGGAAACCCTGCGCGCTTATCAGGCGGTGGATTTCGACGACCTGATCCATTTGCCGGTGGTGCTATTCAAACAGCATCCCGAAGCCTTGCTGCGCTGGCAACTGAAGCTGCGTTATTTGCTGGTTGACGAATATCAGGACACCAATGATTGCCAGTACCAGATGATCAAGCTGCTGGCCGATATGCGCGCCGCGCTGACCGTGGTGGGCGATGACGATCAGTCTATTTATGCTTGGCGGGGTGCGAGCATCGAAAATCTGCATAATCTGCGCAACGACTACGCCAATCTGCGCGTCATCAAGCTGGAGCAGAACTACCGCTCTTCGCAGCGTATCCTCAAGGTGGCGAATCACCTCATCAACCACAACACCAAAGTGTTCGAGAAGAAGCTGTGGAGCGATCACGGCATCGGCGATGCTATCCGCATCTACGCGGCGCGCGATGACGAGCACGAGGCCGAAAGCGTGGTGATGAAGTTGATGGCGCACAAGTTCGAGCACCGCACCAAGTTTTCTGACTACGCCATCCTGTATCGCAGCAATCACTTGTCGCGCGCGTTCGAGGAACAACTGCGCGCACAGCGCGTGCCCTATACCGTCAGCGGCGGCACCTCGTTTTTCGACCGCGCCGAGATCAAGGACATCACTGCTTACTTGAGGCTGATCGCCAACCCGGACGACGATCCGGCCTTCATTCGCGCCATCACCACGCCGAAGCGCGGCATCGGCAACACCACGCTGGAGAAGCTCGGCAGCTATGCCGGAGAGCGCCACATCAGCCTGTTCGAAGCGGCTTTTGAACCGCATATCAAGCATGAGGTGCAACCGCGCCAATACGAAGAGCTGATGCTGTTCTGCAACTTCATCAACCGCATCCAGGATCGCGCCGATAAGGACCCCTGCGCAGAGTTGCTGGACGAACTGCTGCGAGCGATCAATTACGAGACCTGGCTGTATGACTCGCACGAGCCACGCATGGCCGAGAGCAAGTGGAAGAACGTGGAAGATTTCATCGCGTGGCTCAAGCGCAAAGCCGAGGCGGATGAGAAGTCATTGATAGGCATGGTGCAGACCGTCGCGCTGATCAACATGCTGGAAGGCAAAGATCAGGAGCCGGATGCCGTCTCACTGTCCACGCTACATGCCGCGAAAGGACTGGAATTCCCGCACGTGTTCATCATCGGCGCAGAAGAAGAAATCCTGCCGTTTCGCGACAGCGACGAAAAACAGATCGAAGAAGAGCGCCGCCTGATGTACGTCGGCATCACCCGCGCCGAACGTAGTTTACAGATCAGCTACTGCAACCGCCGCAAGCGCGGCAAGGACTGGCTGGCCTGCGAGCCGAGCCGCTTTCTGGAAGAGATGCCGAAAGATGAATTGGTCTATGCGGGCGGTCACGCCGAAGCGGTGCCCACTGTGACCAAAGACGAGGGCATGGACAAGCTGGCGAGACTGAAGGCGATGCTGAATAAACCGGTAACAGAATAAGGGTTTATCAGATGTGATGATGCCCCCGGACAGTTAATTTGTTATCCTCGCGGCAAGCCCATGTTGACATGGCAACGATTAGAAGAAATAGTCGCGAATGCGCACCACTATGACGAGGGGAAAATGGCATGTTTTACATTAAAGGCAACATCACCACTGTCTTTGCACTAGTCGTTCTGCTAGCGGCCACTGACACGTTCGCCAAAGACTACAACACCCCCGCCATACCAGTTCCCGAAGGGCATTTCAATACCCAAGTCGATTCTGAACGTCAAGAAACAATCAGGCTACGCGAACGCAAAGGCCTCGCCGCAGAAGGAAAAGAAAAATCGCTGCTGTGCCAAGGCTGCCACGGCGAATCCGGTAATAGCACAGATCCACTCATTCCCAAGCTCGCCGGACAATATGGCAACTACATCGTGAAACAAGTCCGTAATTACCAGCTTGGCACGCGTTCACACGGTATCATGAGCGCCATGGCGGCGACTATTAGCGATGATGATCTGTTTGATGCTGCCGCTTATTACTCCAGCCAGCAAATGATGCAAGGTGGCGGCAAGGCAGAGAATCGCCTCGGGAAGAAATTGTTTTCAAACAGAGAAATATCAAATATGGCACTCGCCTGCGTCAATTGTCACGGTGAAAGAGGCAAAGGCATGGAACCACAAATTTCGGCTTTCCCGGTGATTGGCGGCCAGCACAAAGATTACATTCGTCAACAACTCGTTAATTTCAGAAACGAAAAGCGAACCAACAGTCCTAACAACATAATGAACCGGGTAACTGGCTCGCTGACTGACGCCGAAATCGAATCGTTGGCGGAGTATGTTTCCGGACAGTAGCCGGTAAATCCTGTCTGGTTCATCCGAATCCCGGTCGATTACCGGGGCCGGAGATCAATTTTATTATTGACTATATCCTGGAAAGAAAACATGTTTCGTTCTCTAATCGATATCACAATTGGCTTGGTCGTCATGGTGCTCTTTGCCGCAGCCGGATATGCAGGCGATAGCCCTGATGACATTAAACAGCGCATCGGTGCTGGTGACCCAGTCGCAGGCAAGGTTAAATCTTTGATATGTCAAGCATGCCATGGACAAGACGGCAACCCCGTTACACCCGATTGCCCCAAGCTGGCCGGGCAGTATGCTGCTTTTATCCAAAAGGAAATCAAAGATTTTCAGATAGGCTCACGAAGAGATCCGATGATGACCGAAATAGCAGCCAGATTGACAAACGAACAGGACTTGCTCGATATCTCAGCCTATTTCGCAAGCCAGAAACAGATGACCGGTGACGTGCGATTGTACAACGAGGCTGGCCAGAGACGGTTCACTGCGGGTAATGGCTGCCAAACCTGCCATGGGGTTAATGGCAAAGGCTTGGCGCCCAACAATTCTCATGCCCCGGTGATCGGCGGCCAGCATAAATCTTACCTGGTAAAGCAACTCAAAGATTTCAGAAGCAATGCTCGCACCAACGAGTCGACCGGTATTATGGGCATGGTCGCCTCTATGATGTCCGATGAGCAAATTGATGAGGTGGCGAGCCATGAATCCGGGTTGTAACGTGACAGGTTAAGGATTGCACCTATGCTGCAAAAATCTACGCTACTGGCTCATTGCCAAAGGGCGCAAACGGCATCCAGTCGCTCGTGCTTGAGATGCCTCTCAAGCGTTACTGCACGGTTTCGATGGTAATCATTCCATCGAGTTTTCTACAAGGGGATAATATGAGGGCGCAATAGCCAACGGGCATTGCGCCGTATGTGTTTAATCCGGTGCAATGCGCTACGCTTATTGCACCCTACACGAGCTAGCCATCTGACTGATAAAACTACTGGCCATTCCACTAGGTTGCCAGCCGAAGAGCTTTTGGCCGGGCACCCGAAAGACGACAACCAAGTGGCTGGTTATGACTTCCCGACATGCGTATAATGCTCGCTTGATAAAACTACTAGCCATTTGACTAGGCTATCAAAAGACGATAGCCAAGTCACTGGTTATGCCGAGGGCTGTTTCATGCGCATCATTCAAAAAGCATTAACCTTTGACGACGTTCTGCTCGTTCCCGCTTACTCCAATGTGTTGCCGCGCGAAGTCAGCCTGCGCACGCAGCTTACCCGCAACATCGATCTGAACATCCCGCTGTTGTCCGCGGCGATGGATACCGTCACCGAGACGCGCCTGGCGATCGCGCTGGCGCAGGAGGGCGGCATCGGCATCATTCACAAGAATATGTCGGCACAGGCACAGGCAGCCAAGGTCGCCAAGGTCAAACGTTTTGAAAGCGGCGTGGTCCAGGATCCGATCACCATCACGCCGGACATGACGGTGCGCAGCGTGATCGGCTTGACGCGCCAGCACAAGATTTCTGGTTTACCGGTAGTACAGGGGAAGCAGTTGGTCGGCATTGTGACTAATCGCGATTTGCGTTTCGAGAGCAACCTGGATCAGCCGATTAAAAATATCATGACGCCACTCGAGCGACTGATTACTGTGAAGGAAAATGCCACCCTGGAAGAAGCGCGCAGCCTGATGCACAAGCATCGTATCGAGCGCGTAATGGTGGTGAATGATGCGTTCGAATTGCGCGGTTTGATGACCGTTAAAGATATTTTAAAATCCAACGAACACCCTTTTGCATGCAAGGACCGCTTTGGACATCTGCGTGTCGGCGCGGCAGTAGGCGTGGGCGAGGGCACGGATGAGCGCGTGGTGTTGCTGGCCGAGGCGGGCGTGGACGTGATCGTGGTGGATACCGCGCACGGCCATTCGCAGGGCGTGCTGGATCGCGTCAAGTGGGTCAAGACTAATTTTCCACACGTCGAAGTGATCGGCGGCAATATTGCAACTGGCAGTGCGGCACAAGCTTTGCTGGATCACGGTGCGGACGGGGTCAAAGTCGGTATTGGTCCCGGTTCGATTTGCACCACGCGTATCGTCGCTGGTGTCGGCGTGCCGCAGATCACTGCCATTCATAATGTGGCCGAAGCGCTTAAAGATACCGGCGTGCCACTGATTGCCGATGGCGGCATTCGTTATTCGGGCGACATCGCCAAAGCGCTCGCAGCGGGTGCCAATGTGGTGATGCTCGGCGGCCTGTTTGCGGGTACCGAAGAAGCGCCCGGCGAGATCGAGCTGTTCCAGGGGCGCTCATATAAATCCTATCGCGGCATGGGCTCACTCGGAGCCATGCAAAAGGGCTCCAGCGACCGTTATTTTCAAGAGAGCGAAGCCGCCGACAAATTCGTGCCCGAAGGCATCGAAGGCCGCGTGCCGTACAAGGGCAGCATGCTCGCTGTCATCCATCAGCTGATGGGCGGGGTGCGTTCCAGCATGGGCTACCTTGGTTGTGCCAACATTGGCGACATGCACGAGCGTGCAGAATTCGTCGAAATCACCTCGGCAGGCATCCGCGAATCGCACGTACACGACGTGCAGATTACCAAAGAAGCGCCCAATTATCGCGTCGATTGATGTGTACCGTATTGCCGCATTCTGCCTGGAATGCGGCTTTTTTTTAGGCTTTACTTCGCACTCATCACCATGCATAAAAAAATCCTCATCCTCGATTTCGGCTCCCAATACACCCAGCTGATTGCGCGCCGCGTGCGTGAAACCAACGTCTACTGTGAGCTACATTCGTGCGATGTCGACGAAGCCTTTATCCGCGCCTTTGATCCGGCGGGCATCATTCTGTCGGGTGGCCCGGCGTCAGTGACCGAGGACGAAACCCCGCGTGCGCCGCAGGTCGTGTTTGATTTAGGCGTGCCGGTGCTGGGCATTTGCTACGGCATGCAGACCATGGCCGCGCAACTCGGCGGCACGGTCGAAAACGCCGTGCACCGTGAATTTGGCTACGCCGAAGTCCGTGCCCAGAGCCATTCGACGCTGTTGCGCGACATTCAAGATCGCGTCAACGACGCCGGGCATGGCCTGCTCGACGTGTGGATGAGCCACGGCGATAAAGTCACCGCCTTGCCACCTGGCTTCAAGGTTATCGCCAGCAACGCCGCCACGCCGATAGCCGGTATGGCGGATGAGGCGCGGCGTTTTTACGCGCTGCAATTCCACGCTGAAGTCACCCATACCTTGCAGGGCAAGGCCATCCTCGCGCGCTTTGTACACGATATTTGTGGCATCGGTTTCGACTGGAACATGCCGGATTACGTCGAAGAAGCCATCGGTCGAGTGCGCTCACAAGTCGGCAGCGACGAAGTGATACTGGGTCTGTCGGGCGGGGTGGATTCGTCAGTGGTCGCGGCCTTGCTGCACCGCGCCATTGGCGATCAGCTGACCTGCGTGTTCGTCGACAATGGCCTGTTGCGCCTGAACGAAGCCGAACAGGTGATGGAAACCTTCGCCAACAATCTCGGCGTCAAGGTCATTCACGTCGATGCCAGCGGCGAATTCATGCGCCACC
>JAYVKW010000051.1:0-4881 GCA_043768015.1 Gallionella sp. | reverse complement strand
CAACCATGCCGATGTTTTCACACCAAGCGCGCCTTAAACGACAAGCAGTGTTCGACTTGCTGTTCCGCAGTCTGACGCGTGTCTCCGCATTTAGTGTGTTGGCATTATTGGCAGCGATTATCGCTTCACTGGTGGTGGGCAGCATGCCTGCCATTCATGCGTTTGGCTTCGGTTTTCTGACCAGTTCCGATTGGGATCCGGTCAACGATAAATTCGGCGCGCTGATTCCTATCGTCGGCACGCTCGTTACTTCAGGCATCGCGCTGCTCATCGCGATTCCGGTCAGCTTTGGCATCGCCATTTTCCTGACCGAGCTCTCGCCGCGTATTTTGCGCCGCCCGCTCGGTATTGCCATCGAATTGCTGGCGGGTATCCCCAGCATCATTTACGGCATGTGGGGGCTGTTCGTGTTCGCCCCGCTGTTCGCCGATCATGTCGAACCGTGGCTCAACAACCATGTCGGCACGCTGCCCTACATCGGCCCGTTCTTCTCCGGTCCGCCGATGGGCATCGGCCTGCTGACCGCCGGAATTATTTTGGCCATCATGGTCATCCCGTTCATCGCGTCGGTGATGCGCGATGTATTTGATGTGGTACCCGCCATGCTCAAGGAATCCGCTTATGCAGTCGGCGCGACCACCTGGGAAGTGATGTGGCAGGTGGTAATACCTTACACCAAGGTAGGTGTGGTCGGCGGCATCATGCTGGGTCTCGGGCGCGCGCTGGGCGAAACCATGGCTATCACCTTCGTGATCGGCAATGCCCATGAGCTGAGCAAGTCGCTGTTGATGCCGGGCAACAGCATCTCCTCGGCATTGGCCAACGAATTTACCGAGGCAGTCGGTGAGCTATACACTTCATCGTTGATCGAACTTGGTTTGATCCTGTTTTTCATTACCTTCGTGGTACTGTCCATCGCGCGCTACATGCTCTACAAGCTCGGGCTACGCGAAGGCCAGGCTGCATAACACCAGACAAAACATAAAGACCCGCGTGAACATCATGCTGAACTTATACACACGCCGCCGCATCATCAACGCTGCCGGACTCTCAGTCTCGGTGCTGGCCATGCTGTTTGGCTTATTCTGGCTGTGCTGGATTTTATGGACGTTGCTGGAACATGGACTGCCCGCACTCACCCCGATGGTGTTCACGCAAATGACCCCGCCGCCGGGTAGTGCTGGCGGCCTGCTCAACGCTATTGCCGGTAGCCTGATGATGACGCTGGTCGGCACCCTGATCGGCACACCCATCGGCATTCTGGCCGGCACCTATCTGGCTGAATTCGGTCAGCGCGGCTGGATGGCGCCGATCACCCGCTTCATCAACGACGTGCTGCTGTCCGCCCCGTCCATTGTGATCGGCCTGTTTGTGTACGAAATTTATGTGGTCAGGGTCAAGCATTTTTCCGGCTGGGCAGGTGCGCTGGCGCTGTCCATCCTTGTCATCCCCGTGGTCATCCGCACCACCGAGAACATGTTGCGCCTGGTTCCCAGCACGTTGCGCGAAGCTGCTGCGGCACTCGGCGCACCGCAGTGGAAGGTAATCAACTTTGTCACCCTGCGCGCCGCACGCGCAGGCATCATCACCGGCGTGTTGCTGGCCGTGGCACGCATCAGCGGTGAAACGGCGCCGCTGTTATTCACCTCGCTCAACAACCAGTTCTGGAGCAGCAACATGAATCAGCCTATGGCCAATTTGCCGGTGGTGATCTTCCAGTTCGCCATGAGTCCCTACGAGGATTGGCAACGGCTTGCCTGGGCGGGTGCGCTGCTGATCACCGCCAGCGTGTTGACGCTCAATATCCTGGCGCGTGTGCTGTTCCGGCAAAGCGCAACGACTCATTAAAATCCGGTCATTAAACTTGGTCATCAACAAGGCAAGCCCATGAACATCGAATCTGTCGCCAATCCGAAGATCATCATCAAGGACCTGAATTTTTATTACGGGAATTACCGCGCGCTCAAAGACATCAACTTGAGCATCGCGGAAAAAATGGTGACCGCGTTCATCGGCCCGTCAGGCTGCGGAAAATCGACGCTGCTGCGCACCTTCAACCGCATGTATCAGCTCTACCCGAAACAAAAAGCCACCGGGGAGATCATGCTGGATGGCGCGAATATTCTCGACCCGAAACAAGACTTGAACATGCTGCGCGCCAAGGTCGGCATGGTGTTCCAAAAACCCACGCCGTTCCCGATGACCATCTATGACAACATCGCTTTCGGCGTAAAACTTTACGAAAACCTCAGCAAACATGACATGGAAGCTCGCGTGGAATGGGCGTTGCGCAAAGCCGCGCTGTGGGCCGAGGTGAAAGACAAGCTCAAACAAAGCGGCACCGGGCTTTCCGGCGGCCAGCAACAGCGTTTGTGCATCGCCCGTGCCATTGCGGTCAAACCGCAGGTGCTGCTGCTGGACGAACCCACCTCCGCACTCGACCCGATCTCCACCGCGCACATCGAGAAACTGATCGACGAACTGAAGGAAGACTTCACCATTGTGATCGTCACGCACAACATGCAGCAAGCCGCGCGCATTTCCGACTACACCGCCTACATGTATCTCGGCGACCTGATCGAACTCGGTGAAACCAGTTCGGTATTCACCAACCCGAAGCGCAAGGAAACGGAAGACTACATCACCGGAAGGTTCGGCTGATTAACCTGCTCCCCATCAACTAAAAAGCCCGCAACAAGCTGGGCTTTTTAGTTCTGCACATCAACGTCGTGGTCCGCTCAAGCGGATTGTTTGTTTTTGCGATGGCGAACGAATTCACTGATTGCGGGCAATAAAGAAATCACGATGATGCCGACGATGATCAGGGTGAGGTTGCTTTTCACCACCGGAATGTTGCCGAACAAATAGCCCGCCACGGTCAGGCTGGTTATCCACACCACACTGCCCAGCGCGCTGAACAGCACGAACAGCCGATAGCGCATCATGCCGATGCCCGCCACAAATGGCGCGAAGGTGCGAATGATGGGCAGGAAGCGCGCGAGGATGACGGTTTTGCCGCCGTGTTTTTCGTAGAAAGCGTGGGTCTTGGCCAAGTGCTCTGGCCTGATGATCCTGGCGTTGACGCGTTTAAGCAGGCGCATTCCGACCAGCCGACCCACCCAGTAGTTGGTATTGTCGCCGCCGAATGCCGCCAGCACCAGCAACGGCACCAGCCACTCCAGTTGCAGTGCCCCCATTCCGCACAGCGCACCCGCCACAAACAACAGCGAATCGCCGGGCAGGAAAGGTGCGATCACCAGCCCGGTCTCGGCAAAGATGATCAGGAACAAAATGGCGTACACCCACACGCCGTATTGCTGGGTGAGCGCCAACAGATGGGCGTCCAGATGCAGGATGATGTCTATGAAAGCGGCAAGCAAATCCACAATATGGAAGCCTCAGAAATCGTCGTTCCCGCGAAGGCGGGAATCCAGCGGATTTGTTAAAAGTGTAGTTGGGTTTTGTCCTCCGCGTTGCGGAGATTCTTTCATTGGGCTGGATTCCCGCCTTCGCGGGAACGACAGAATTTTAATTTTTAGAGACATCTCTTACGGCAATACTTCTTCGGCTTCAGACTTTTCCGGCTTGATGAAATCTTCGCGCGATACACCGAATAACATCAACAGGGGGCTGGCAACCAATACCGAGGAATAGATGCTGAACAGGATGCCGATAGTCAACGCCATGGCGAAATAGTGCAGCGTTTCGCCGCCGAGGAACAGCATCGCGCCGACCATCATCTGCGTGGAACCATGGGTGATGATGGTGCGCGACATGGTGCGGGTAATGGCGTTATCGATGATCTCGGCGACTTCCGCCTTGCGCATGGTGCGGAAGTTTTCGCGGATCCGGTCGAACACCACCACCGATTCGTTCACCGAATAACCCAGCACCGCCAGCACCGCTGCCAGCACAGACAGCGAGAATTCCCATTGGAAGAAGGCGAAGAAGCCAAGAATGATGACCACGTCATGCAAATTGGCGATGATGGCGGACAGCCCGAATTTCCACTCGAAGCGCAACCACAGATAACCGACGATGCCCAGGCTGACCAGCAATAAAGCCAGCGCGCCGTTCTCGACTAAATCTTTGCCGACTTGCGGGCCGACAAATTCGACACGGCGCATTTCCACGCTGGCATCCTGTTTGCGCAAGCCTGCCAGGACCTGTTCGCTGAGTTTGGCGCCGGCAAAGTTCTGCTTGAACGGCACTTGTATCAGCACATCATAGCTGGAGCCGAAATTCTGCACCAACGCATCCGGCAAACCGGTCTCGGCGAGTTGCGCGCGCACCTTGGGGAGATCGGCCGACTGCGCGTAATGCACCTCCATCACCGTGCCGCCGGTGAAATCCACGCCGAAGTTCAGTCCCTTGGTGGCGAGAAAAAATATCGCAAACAAAAACGTCACCAGCGAAATCGCGGTGGTATAGCGTCCATAACTCATGAACGGAATGTCGTGCTTGATCCTGAAGAATTCCATGTCTTATCCCTTAACCTATTGCCACTTTGGCAAGCCGCGCCTTGCGGCCGTATATCAAATTCACGATCGCGCGCGAAATCACCACCGCGCTGAACATCGAAGTCATGATGCCCAGACACAGCACCACCGCAAAACCCTTGATCGGGCCCGAACCGAACATGAACAGCGCAATCCCGGCAATGAAGGTAGTGACGTTGGAATCGAGGATGGTGCCGAACGCCCTGTCATATCCGGCATGGATCGCGGCCTGCGGCGTGACGCCGTTGCGCAGCTCTTCGCGGATACGCTCGTTGATCAACACGTTCGAATCGATCGCCATACCCAGCGTCAGCGCAATGCCCGCCATACCCGGCAAGGTGAGTGTGGCCTGCATCATCGACAACAGGGCCACCAGCAACAG
>JAYVKW010000050.1:0-4817 GCA_043768015.1 Gallionella sp. | reverse complement strand
GCCGGTCACCTTGGCAAAGTTAACCAGATGTCCGGCCACGGGTGTCGTGAAAACGGCCATGTCGCCGAAATTTCCCATGGTCCAGGTTTCACGTTGTTTGGTTTTGAATTCCGCAATCGGATCAGTGTTCATGTTTATCTCCTTAGAAGAACAAATTAACAATCGGGCTCAGGGTTTCCTGAAGAACTCGTCGAGCGGATTCTTGCTTGCAGGGGTGCTTTCAGAAGCGCGCACAGCAGTGAACTCCTCCTCGATGTTGTCGCGATAGTAGCTCCATGCCGCCCCCGAGCTGCTGAGACAACGCCAAGTATTCTCACCAACGCCGCCGTACTGCAGCGTGCTGCCGTTGTCGAGCTGGACCTGCAGCATCCTGGCGCGCGCATCGTAGCCGATGGCGCGCAACTTGCCCGAATTGATCTTCTTCATTTCCATGGTGGCGTCCTGGAACTATTTCGAGCTTGGCCCATTTAATTTGTATACCCGTTCAATGAACTACCCCGCGCCAAGAGCGCGGGGTATCAAAAAACTGGGACAGTTTGTAGAGTGGATAAGCACAGCGCATCCACCGGGCGAAAGGTGGATGCGCTGTGCTTATCCACCCTACTCTGCTCCCTGATTCACGGACAGGAGTTTGAGCGGAGTCCGATTTAGTGGACGGGCAAGTCATCTGAATGATACCGCAGATTGCTGCCTGCTGACGTAAAACTGGTTAGCGAAATCAGCAGGTACTTGGTTGCCTATTTTCGCATGACGTCGGATACGATTGTAAAACACCTCGATGTATTCAAAGACCACCTGTCTGGCCTGCTCACGAGTGGCAAAGCGGTAGTGATGCAAGCTTTCTGTTTTGATCGTGCCGAAAAAGCTTTCCATCGGTGCATTGCACCCTAAAGGGTAGGCTTCGCTCTCCCAGCAGTTTCCTTTCCGGCTCATGGACGTCTTCATGCCATAGCTGACTTGCAGCGCACGGTATGCTTGGCTGCAATATTGATGGAACTGCTGGTGAAACAACTAGCCATCCCACTAAGCAACCAGAAGACGGTTGCCAAGTGGTTGGTTATAGCCATTCGACTAAGCTGCCGCCCAAAAGCGCCAGCTCGTCACGAATCTTCTTTGGGCCGTAAGTGCCACGCCCCCGTTGATGCGCGGCCTTGATTGCGACTAACAAACGCATGTCTTCAAGCTTGCGTGGCGGCACGATTTTGCCTGAACTCCATGCCTAATAGCCGCTCTTGGCAACATCCAACAATGCGCACAGATGGGTTGCTGGGTGTTGATTTCGGAGTTGATCAATCATGGTGTATTTCACTTCGCAACCTTCGCTTCGCTCTCCCTCGCGAAGAACGCCGTCGCTTTTTTTAAGATGTCGCGCCCCATCTTGACACGCGCAAGCTCGGTTCCCAATCGCGCCAATTCTATTTCTTCGTCTCCTTAACTTGAAATTAAATCACAGTTAAGAAATACGTTTTTCAGGGGCAAGGTCATTAGAGCGCCGCCTGCTTTAACGCACTCTACCGAATTACATTTGCCTTCCTAAAATCAGCGTCCTGCGATGGTCATGCCTTCGACCAGGATCGAACCACACTGACGCGAGCCTTGCACCAGCACGTCGTTGCCTATCGCGACGATGTTGAGGAACATATCTTTCAAATTTCCGGCGATGGTGATTTCCTGCACCGGGTATTGAATTTCGCCGTGCTCCACCCAGAAGCCTGCTGCGCCGCGCGAATAATCGCCGGTTACAGCGTTGACTCCCTGGCCTAATAACTCGGTGACGAGCAGTCCGCGCGACATGGTTTTCAGCAGCCCGGCGAAACCCAGTTCGCCGGCCAGTTCACCAGATTTCCCCCCGGATGGTTTCAGGATCAAGTTGTGATTGCC
Source organism: Gallionella sp. (assembly GCA_043768015.1). Classification (GTDB taxonomy): domain Bacteria; phylum Pseudomonadota; class Gammaproteobacteria; order Burkholderiales; family Gallionellaceae; genus Gallionella. The sequence continues at coordinate 2,936 of JAYVKW010000050.1, read as the reverse complement.
ACCCGCGTTGCCGGTGGTACGCAGCCCGAGCTTGCGCGCGGAATAGCTGCCGAGAAAATAACCGCGCAGCACGCCGTTCTCGACGATCACGCGGCGTTGGGTTTGCACGCCTTCATCATCGAACGGGCTGGAGGCCAGCCCTTTACGTATGTCCGGCACATCGGTGATGTTGATGTGCGGCGCAAATATCTGCTGATCCATTTGATCGAGCAGGAAAGAGGACTTGCGGTACAGGCTGCCGCCGCTCACCGCGCCGACAAAGCTGCCCAGCAAACCGGATGCGATCGGCGCTTCGAACAACACCGGCGCTTGCATGGTGTCGAGTTGGCGCGCGTTCAGGCGACGCACAGTGCGTTCGGCGGCGATGCGCCCGACTTGTCGCGCATCCATCAATTCCTTGGCATCGCGCGCCACGGTGTACCAGTAATCGCGCTCCATTGCGTCATCCTCCCCGCCGATAACCGCGCAACTAAGGCTGTGCCGTGAAGTGGGGAAGCCGCCGATGAAACCCAGACTATTGGCGGTAATGAATTGCGCCTCATGCAGATTGACGGTTGCGCCTTCGGAATTGCTGATGCGTGCATCCGTATCCAGAGCCGCTTGTTCACATTGCTGGGCCAGTGCGATCGCCGCGTCGACCGGCAAGTCCCACGGGTGATATAAGTCCATATCGGGACAATCGCGCGCCAGCATGTCCTCATCCGGCAGGCCCGAGCAATCGTCCTTGGCGGTATAGCGCGCGATCGACAATGCCGCATCCACGCTGTCGCGCACCGCCTGCGGCGCAAAATCCGAGGTGCTGGCATTGCCGCGCTGCTGGCCGAGATAGACCGTGACACTCAGACCTTTATCGCGGTTGTATTCGATGGTCTCGACTTCGCCCCGGCGCACCGTGACGGACTGGCCGAAACCAACCGAAACTTCGGCGGAGGCGGCTGATGCGCCGCGCTGTTTGGCGTAGTCCAGCATGTCTTGAGCGATGTTGCGCAAGCCGTCTGCGGAATGGGAAAAGCGTGGTGGAGCAGATACAAGGGTATTCATAAGCAAAGCGGATGATTAGCGAAAGGCGTTATCATAGCAGCATCGCCCTAACTCCTTAAGGCCTGACTCATTAAGACCAAGCTCATTAGGATCAGACACATTAACTGTTATGAACCCGCACAATAAAGACCACGACGCAGACGAACCGCCACACATCCATCTTGGCGATGACGAAGACGAAGATGAACATGATGACGGTGCGGTGGAAGTCATCCGGCTCCAGGCGCGCAAGCCAGACAGCCCCACTACCCGGGGGCGCGGCCTGCGCAACCAGCCAGTGGAGGCCGATGACGCGGAAGATCTGCCTCCGAGCAAGACCAAAATCAAGAAACAGATGCACGAGTTGCGCGACCTCGGCAAGGAACTGACCGAACTGGGTAAGGATCAGCTCGCGCAACTCGACATCCCGGAAAGCCTGCGCGATGCGATACGCGAGATGAAAAGCATCAACAAGTTCGGCGCACAGCGCCGCCAGATGCAATACATCGGCAAGCTGATGCGCGACGTGGAGCCCGCACCGATACTCGCCAAACTGGATGCGTGGAAGGGAAAGTCGCAGCATCACATCGCCTACATGCACCAACTGGAACGCTGGCGTGACCGGCTGATGGAAAGCGATGCGGCACTCACCGAGTTGCTCGCTGCTCGTCCGGAGGCGGATGCACAACGCTTGCGCACGCTGATACGCAACGCACAAAAAGAAATTGAAGCCGGTAAGCCTGCCAAGAATTTCCGCGAGATTTTTCAGTTGTTGCGCGAGATCATTCCAGAGCCAACGTAGCAAAAAAATGGCTGAAAATCTTCCCCCGATAATTTTACAAACCGGCCAGCAAGCGCAACACAGCATCATCTGGTTACATGGCTTGGGCGCGGATGGGCAGGACTTCGTGCCCATCGCCGACGAGCTGGAACTCCCTGCCGCAGTGCGCTATGTCTTCCCGCATGCGCCGATGCGCCCGGTCACCATCAACGGCGGATTCGTGATGCGCGCCTGGTACGACATTGCCAGCCAAAGTATCGATGCGCAACAAGACGCGGCGGGAATCCGCGCCTCGCAATCACTGGTAGAAACCCTCATCGCCCAGGAAGTGGCGCGCGGCATTGCGCCGGGCAACATATTTTTGGCCGGATTTTCCCAAGGCGGAGCCATCGCGCTGCACACCGCGCTGCGCCAGACCGCCCCGCTAGGTGGCGTGCTGGCGCTCTCCACTTATTTGCCGTTGGCGGATAGTGTCGGGGACGAACTTCTGGCAAGCGCGACGGCAACACCCATATTCATGGGGCACGGACGCAGCGACCAGGTCGTACCCTATGCGCTGGGAGTCGTTTCAAGAGATGCGTTGCGGGAATTCGGCTATGCGGTGGAATGGCATGAATACGCCATGCAACACTCGGTGTGCGATGCGGAATTACGGGATATTGAGGCCTGGTTGACCAGGAGACTTTCGTAGGGGCGCGAGGCCTCGCGCCCTTACCCTAAGCCCACAGACATCAATTCACCTCTTCGGAAGCGACTTCCTGCTCGACTAGTTTGAATTTTGCCAAATCGTAATCAAGCCCCTTTTCCTGCAATCCGCTGGGAATCAGCAAATAATTCTTTTCGTCCAGTTGAATTTTCAGGCTTCGGTTGGCAGAGAATGTATCGGCCTTCATCAACAATAACTGAGTCCCGCCGGATAGCTCACCCTGCTTTGCATACAGCCAAAGCGCCGGCTGGCCGGCGCCGAGTTCGCTGCCGCTCTGGTTCAAGTGTACACCGGCCACCCGGTTGGCCAGAATTTCCGCGCCGGCATGCAGCTGGTTCACATCATCGCGCAACAGCCGGCGCACCACTGCCACACCCCAATGTGACATACCCTCCGGCTGTATCCCAAGCAAACTGCCGATGCCTATGC
>JAYVKW010000049.1:0-19834 GCA_043768015.1 Gallionella sp. | reverse complement strand
CGGCACGAGTACCTGCTGACACGGGCGATCAAAATCTGACATCGACATTTGTGCTGTTTGAATTGAAAATTAAAATAAAATTAAAGCCCGGCTCGAATTTAAATTAAAGCACTCCAATCCAGTTCAGCTTGTCCCGGTTACACGTTTAATGCAGAATATTTACAACTCCAGGAGAAACAAAATGAAATACACTTTCCAGCTCAATGTTCTCGCAACTTTATTCGCTCTCTCGCTACCCTTGGCATCGCTCAGCTCCAATGCAGCCGACATGGCCGCCACGCAAGTAACCGCTGCTCATGAAAGAGTGGTCTTCCAGGTGAGTGATGCAGGGCCGGGGAAATGGAATTTGACACTCAACAACGCCAAGAATGTACAAGATGCCATCGGGAAAGAAAATGTAGATATTGAAATTGTCGCATTCGGCCCGGGAATCGAAATGCTCAAGCTTGAATCCGAAATGGGAACCAAGATAGACAAAGCACTGGCCGATGGCATAAAAATTATGGCATGCGAGAACACCATGAAGAACATGAAGCTGACAAAAGCCAATATGCTGCCGCCCATCGGTTACGTTCCAAGTGGCGTGGTTGAGCTGATGAGAAAACAGAAAGAAGGCTGGAGCTACATCCGTCCATAAAGGGGCTGTGCCCAGACTCGAATTGCTTCAAATAATTTTAGACAGGCCACATTTTTATGATTCGACTCAACAATGCATTGCGAGCTTGGGGAACGCCAGATTTCAAGGCTGTGCTCAAGCAGGAAATCACGCAACTGGGCGCCGATCATTTTCCCCTGCAGCAGGGATTATCAAGCGGCAACTATGTCACCGATGATCCGATCACAGTCGCGATCAACTCCGTCACCGAAATGGAAAAGGTTATCCGCATAAAAGCGGGGATTTTTTATCAGGGCGTGATGGGTGGTTGCAGTTGTGCGGACGATCCGACCCCCATCAGCGAAAGCAATGAGTACTGTGTAGTACAGTTGGATATCGATAAAAAAACCGCAGCCACTGCGGTTGCGCTGGTAACGGAATCAGCCGACTAATATTTCCGGGTTGCTGTGCCCCACCCCTTCCGCGAACGATCAAATGGCTTTCAATGCCGCCAGCGCCGCGTCGTAATCCGGTTCGTTCTTGATATCGCTGACCAGTTCGGTGTAGCGCACCATATTGCTGCTGTCCAGCACGATCACGGCGCGCGCAGTCAGTCCGGCCAGCACGCCATCAGCGATCTTGACGCCGTAGTCGCGCATGAATTCGCGGCCGCGCATGGTGGAAAGATTGACCACGTTGTCCAGTCCTTCGCTGCTGCAGAAGCGCGCCATCGCGAAGGGCAGGTCGGCGGAGATGTTGATCACGACAGTATTGTCCAGACTGCCCGCTTCTTTGTTGAAGCGGCGCGCGGAAGCCTGGCAGGTCGGCGTATCCAGGCTGGGCACGATGTTCAGCACCTTGCGCTTGGCGGCGTAACTGCCCAGCGTGATGTCCTGCAAATCCTTGTTCACCATCGAGAAGGAAGGCGCGGGTTTGCCCACCTGTGGAAATTCGCCGTACAGTTTTACCGGTGAGCCGCCCAAAGTCGTGGTCGGGGTTGGTGTGGTGCTTTTGGTCATGATGTTTTCCTTTGGTTAAGCGGGTGACGCAGTGTAGCGCTTCGTCAAAATTCGGGGTCAAAATTCGCGCGTCGGGGGCTGGCTCGGCCTGTCCCCTATTCGTTGTTATTTTGCTGTTAGCCGCCACAGCGAGGTGAGCTCTGCTGCACGAGCCGCGTGTAGCGGGTCGCTGGTATCGGAGACGCGAGGGTGCTGTGGCTTCACGTCTATTTTACCCAAAACCTTCAAGCCCGCCGCATCAATCGCGGCCAGCAACTCGGCGCGCGTGCGCAGACCCAGATGCTCGGCCAGATCGGAAAGGATCAGCCAGCCCTCGCCACCCGGCTCCAGATGTGCGGTCAGGCCATTAAGGAATCCTCGCAACATACGGCTCTCCGGGTCGAACACCGCGTGCTCAAGCGGCGAGCTTGGCCGCGCGGGAATCCACGGCGGGTTGCACACCACCAGTGCGGCGCGTCCTTCAGGAAAGAGATCGGCTTGCACCACGTCAACCTGTGCGGCGAGACCCAGCCGCGTTAAGTTTTCGCGCGCGCAGGCCAGCGCACGCGGATCCTGATCGGTGGCGACGATGCGTTTGATGCCGCGGCGTGCCAGTACGGCGGCCAGCACGCCTGTGCCTGTGCCGATATCGAATGCCACAGGCATGTTCAATGTGACAGACGGTGTCGCGGTTAGCTCGGGCAACGGGGCATCGTTCACCAGCCCGATGTACTCGCTGCGTATCGGTGCAAATACGCCGTAATGCGGATGAATGCGCGCACCCAGCGCCGGAATCTCCACGCCATTTTTGCGCCACTCGTATGCGCCGATTATTCCTTGCAGCCCGCGCAGTGATGTGATGTAGGGGTGGCCTTCTGTTTCGGTGCCATAAGCATCGATACAAGCCTGGCGCACATCGGGCGCGCGACGTAGGGGGATGCTGTGGTCGGCATTGAACGGCAGCAGCAGCATACCCAAGGTGCGGGCGCGCTGCGATTGAGCCAGGCGATGCAGGTGAAAGGCTTCGGCGGGTGTGGCGGGGATTTTTTTGTTTTTGCGTATCCTTGGTTTTTCATGTGCGCGCCGCGTCATTGCTTGCAGCAATTGGCGCGCGTTCTGAAAATCACCGCGCCACAGCAGTGCGGTGCCCTCGCAGGCCAGACGATAAGCGGTATCGGCAGTCATGCGATCGTCGGCGATCACCACGCGCTTGGGCGGCGGCGTGCCGCTCTCCGAGCGCCAACGGGCGGATTTTTCTTCGCCGGTTTCGTTCCAGCGAATGACGGGATAGCTAATGACAGAAAGGCCGCTCATCGTGACAGGCGGGCCGGTTGCGGCAGCCTAGGGATTGCCGGGGAAATGATGTATGGTGGACAGATGGATAAATGCATGTCAAGGGTGGAGTATATGCGGTTGGGCTCAGCATCGATTCGACAGCGCGGCGAAATTTATTGATATTTCCGGAATGGATTACGGGTCATTCCCCTGGCTAAGATGCGCTGGGCGAATTTAGAAAAGAAGTATTTTAAAGCCCATCAATATCAAAATTGTTCCGCCGAAAATCTCCGCTTTGCTTTCGAGCCAAGTGCCGCTGTTCTTCCCGATCAAAACGCCGATCCAGCTGAAAGCGAAAGTTATTGTACCTATGATGAGGCAGGCGATATAAGGGTTGGCATCCAATAGCGTCAGGCTGAATCCGGCCGCCATTGCATCAATGCTGGTGGCGATGGCCAGAATCAGCATCATTTTGTTGGTGATGGCCAGGATATCTTCTTCTATACCTTCTTGAAGGCCTTCGTAAATCATTTTCGCGCCAATCAACACTAGCAAGCCAAAGGCTATCCAATGTGCATAGGCGTCTATCCAGCCTAAAACACCCTTGCCGCCCAAGTATCCGATGAAGGGCATCAAGGCCTGAAAGATGCCGAAGTACAACCCTGCTTTGAGTCCCAATCCGGGCGTGTTTTTCTTGGCGCCCAGCCCGATGGAAACTGCAAAGGCGTCCATGCTGAGGGCGACTGCCAAGATGGCCACTTCTATCATGTTGTTCCTTTTGTGGCCGGTTATTTTCTGAAGGCGCGAAGCCGAAGCGAATCAGGCTCGATAGCCATCAGACCTCGCAACAAAGGAAACAAAACCCGCCAGTACCCACCCGGCCAGTGTTGCCGGAAGCGGCTCCGTTTGGGCAACGCAGTAATGGCGGGCGCGATATTCCCCGATTATCAGTGGCGTCCTTTCTTGGAGCAGGTGACGGAGACGATGCTGAGAGTGTCTTTGTCAAATGCGCTGCTGATGGGCTTGATCGTGCACTTCAGCTTGGCCGGTGTGGCCTTGATCGCGACGCTGTAGTCGCTGCCATCGGGCAGGCGGATGCCGGGGAAGATGAAGTTGCCGTTGCTTGCGATCGCCAGGTCGGTTGCCCCATTGAGCTGGAGCACCAGCCCCTTGCCGGAAAGTCCGGAGACCGTACCGCCGATAGCGAAACTATTGGTGGTGCAGCTGACGGCAACGTTGTTGATGGCCGTACCGACGATACTACCGCTGCCCTGGCTAACAGTACAGGTCTGTTTGACCGGTGCGGAAGGCGAGGCTTTGACGGTGACAGAGTAGGCGCTGCCTTTGGCTAAGGCATTGGGGAAATTGAATCTGCCGTTGGCGCTGACTGCCAAATCGTTCGCTCCATTGAGCTGGAGCACCAGTCCGCTGCCGGGAAGGCCGGAGACCGAACCGCCGACAGTGAGAGGGGCGGCCGGTGCAGTGGTGGTCGGCAGAGCCTTCTCGATTTTATCGCAACCGCCCAGCCCGGTAATCACGGCCACCATCAACCATACCGCGCGCGCCATCTGTGTGAATTTTGTCATCATTCGCTCCTTATGCCGTTCATTTCATCGAACCTCGTTCGAGGTTTGTTATCCAGGCGGCGATTCATGTCCTGCGATAACACATAAAAATTATGTCGGGCATGATTGTACACAATTTATACCGTCGATTTGCTATCGGCAGGTATTGGGCAGCGCTATTGCGCCATGCGTGGGTTAACCTTACTCCCGCTGGGCGGAGAAAGGCTCCAGTTAGGGGGCGGACAAAATCAAGCGGAGGCGACAATGCAGAACAAAACGTTATCTGTACCTCAACCGAATAACAATGATCCGCACCGGCGCTTGGTTGCCAGGCTCAAGGCATGTCCGCCGCACCAGGCCGCCGCTGTGCTCGTCTCGGCAGAATCCTCGCTTGCCTGCGAGGCACTCGCCGAGCTTAACCCATCTTTCACCCAAGACATCCTGAGCGCGTTGCCGGAGGGGCGACGTCAGGCGATCATCAATAGTGCTACCCCGCAACTTGCTCGCCAATGGGAGCGCAACCGGTCGTTTGAGGCCGGCACCATCGTCCCGCTTACACTCAAACGCTTCGGCACTGACCCCGCGACGGCATCGAGCATTTTCCTGACCACCGCCACCGATATCGTGAGCATGGGCTTGTTGCTCGGGCTGGCCACGATACTGATCAGGTGAACGGAGGGAGTTCAACAATTCAGCATCAATTCGAAAATCAACGTACCGTTATTCATATCCCGCCTCACGCTGAGCGGTAGTTGTATTACGCGATGAGTACAGCAAGGCGATGGCGTTGAAGCCCAGATAAACCAGATAGCTGACCAAATAAAGCAGCGCGGTCCGCTCCAGCGTCATCCCGTCGGCAAACAGCCACATCAGCACAGCGTAAAGCGGGAGCGACAATATTTCTCCTGCCATGATCAGCCCCGTGCGGTGCGCGGCGAAAAGCCCGAACAGGAATAGCCACGCGGCGATGCGTATCCAGCTGCCCAGCATGATCAGCGCGGCAGTTTCATCGCTCACCACAAAGCGCGCGTCGTACAGCGTCGCCAGCATGGCGCGCTGGTTGAAGAAGATCAGCAGCAGCAAACACGCCGCCGGGATCAGCACCATCACACCGGCACGCATCATTTCTTTTTTGAATCGCGCCGAGCCACCACGGCTGCTGAAGCCATAGCTGCTGAAGAAGGTGGCGCTGAAGCGCGGCAGGAAGATCAGCGACAGCACGCCTGCCGCGGTGGCGGTCACCCACTCGGTGGAACGCCACAACGCCTGCAAAAATCCCACCTCGCTCCATGAAAGCGTGCCCGACAACATGCCGCGTACCAGCAACATCGAAACCGGACTCATGATGCCGATCGCCAGGCCGACCGGCACGAACTTCACCAGTTTGCGGAAATATTCCGCGCCATCCTCTTGCCCGTCGCGAGCTCCAGACAGCTTGCGTCCAGGCAGCTTGTGCCCAGACAGCTTATTTAAATAGCGCCAAATCACGATGCCGATGATAGCCAGGGCCAGGCTTTGCACCCACATCAGCCCGCGCAGGAACAGCCCGAGCCAGGCACTCGCCGCCACCAGCAGCAGTATCACGCTGGTCAGCAGCGCCAGCCCCAACATGCGCTGCTGCTGGTGTTTACCCAGCCAATAAGCATTCAGCGTGGCGGGGATGACGGTGATACATCCGGCCAATGCGGCCAGCAAAAACAAATCCGTTTCGATTTTTCCCTGGGTGAGCCAAACCGTCAGCTCAGGTGCTGCCATTGCCACCATCAGCGCCACTGCCAACGAAGTGCCCAAGCCCAACTTGAGTGCGTCACGCAGCAGACTGCGTTCGTCGCGCGATTCGCTCACCTGGGTGATCAACACCGTCAGCCCCTGCAACACCCCCGCCATTGTTACCGCGCCGACCAATTCCACCACCGACTGTAGTTGCGCCCACAGCGCGACCATGGCCGGACCACCGGCCAATGCCAGCACCTTGTCCAATCCCGCCCTGCCCAGAAGATCAATCAGGATGATGGCAAACGCGGCCAGGACACTTTGGATGGAAGTCAATGCAGCCTCATTAGTGTTGTTGAGCCTATACAAATTCGAATTCCGTCATTCCCGCCTGATGAAATCACCGGTAATATTACCGCCATCTTACGAGCGTTTATGCACAAGCCATGTGCGATAGCGCACAGAAAACATGAAATTTTTGCTTTAGTCTGAAAAAATCCGGGACGATGCGCCTTCAATGTTTATTCCGTTCCTGTGCTCATTGGTATTGCTTGATATACCAAAGTCTTGATGCTCTCACGAATCTCGATTTCAGATTTCGTTAAGCCAGGGCTGACACAGCGGGTTTTCTAGTCCAAGCATGAAAGTAACTCGAAATTCACGCGTCGAATCAGCCGTATGATTATGTTAGCCTTGATGGTCATGGTTATGCCGCCGCAACCCGCTTGATAGCGGGTGACTCTGTCAGCGGAAAAACAGGTTCGCGCGTTCTATAACTTCAAATCCCGAAAGGAGCCTCATGAAACCCGTACTAGCCACATCTTTTGCATTCCTTGTTCTCACCAGTCTGTCTGCCCATGCGGGAACGGCGATCATAAACCTCGGTATCAGCGGCGAGATCAGTCCGGGTGTCTATGGGCAAGTGCAGTTCGGCAACGCCCCTCCTCCACCGGTTCTCTATGCTCAGCCGATGATCATTGTCCAGCAGCCACCGAACGTTGTGGTTCAGCCCCTCTATTTGCATGTGCCGCCCGGTCACGCGAAGCACTGGGCCAAGCATTGCCGCGAGTACAACGCCTGTAATCGCCCCGTATACTTCGTGAGATCAGCCGAGTATGAACCGGGCTACAGTAATCACGAGGAAAAGGATCATCGGGGCGAAGATCGCGGGAACGAGGGGCGCAGACACGAAGGAAAGCGGGGCGGAGGTCACGAGGACTGAGAAACCGATAGAGCCGTTATCATCTCTGCACAAACAACGAGGCCAGCTTAACGCTGGCCTCGTCATTCGTGTTTCCTGGCGCCATTACATGGCTTGCGACTTTCCGCTCATGTCCATATTCTTGCCACGATGCAACAAGGGCATCGCGTCAAAGTATTCCTGACGCGTCACCTTGCCGTCCTTGTTGGCATCCACCTCATCGAAGTACATGGACAACATCGGCATATTTTTTGCCTCTTCGCGATCCAGTCCACCGTCATGATTTGCGTCGGCGGCGTTGAAGCGTTGATCGAGGTGCGTCGTGCCATCACCCTGCCCCATGCCTTGCTTGTGCCCGCCTTGCAATTCTTCCGGCGTGAGCTTGCCATCCTTGTTGGTATCCAGCTCCTTGAAATGCCTGGCATTGAAGGCATTGAACTCTTTCCTGGAGATCACGCCATCACCGTTGGTGTCCAGTTTCTTGAACATCATTCCGTCCATTTGCCCATGATGTTGGCCGTGCATATTTTCATCGCACGCCTCGCCTTCAGCGTGCGCCAGGTTGGCGCTCAATGCAAAACAGGAAGCGGCAATAAGGTAAGTAATGGTCTTTTTCATAAAAAAATCCTTTCAAAAAATCGGGTTTGTATGGAGATGTTTGGATATGACTTTACCACGTTGGTAGTTACATGCGAAGTGAAGCAATGCAACGAGAAGGTGCAATGAACCTTGGTTTGGCGCCTGCCTTGTCCAAAATAAATCCGTCATACTTCAACTCGGGTCATGGCAGGCTACATGCCGGAAAGTTCCGACACGGGGTCGCGGGTTCCCGGTGCCCCCAAGCCGGGTGTCTCCAAACTGATGCGGCCCAGTTTGCCGCTGCGGTATTCCGTCAGCAATATCATCGCCGCTTTTTCCAGATCCGGTTCACCGCCCCGGCCTTTAAGCAGGCAGCCGCGCTTTTTCGCGATGGCTTCGACCACACCCATGCCATCCAACTTTTGTTCAGCAAACTCGTAGCGCGCGGCGAGCAGGCCGGGATAGCGCGCCAGCAGCGTGGTGGCGAGAAATTCGGCGACCTCCTCGTCGATGGTGGCATTGCGCCCGATCGCGTGGATGGTAGCGAGCTTGAGGCCGTCTTCCGGGTTTTCGATCTTCGGCCACAGCAGGCCGGGCGAGTCGGTGAGCGTCATGTGGTCGTTGATGTTGTGGCTCTGCTGCGATTTGGTTACGGCGGGCTCGTCGCCCACGTTTGCGACGCGGCGCTTGAGCAGCATGTTCATCAGCGTGGATTTGCCAACATTGGGGATGCCCATGATCATCATGCGCAGCGGCTTGTGGGTGCTGTCGCGATGCGGGGCGAGCGGCTGGCACAAGGCGGGCACCCTGGCGGCATCACCGGAATTTTTGCAGCTTAGCGCCACCGCTTTGACGCCTTTTTGTTTGTTGTAAAAATTCAGCCATGCCTGAGTGGTAGCGGGATCGGCGAGATCGGCCTTGTTGAGTATCTTCAGGCAGGGACGCTGGCGGTGCAGGCGCAGCTCCCTGATCAGCGGGTTGCAGCTCGCTTCGGGCAGACGCGCATCCAGCACTTCGATGACGACGTCGATGAACTCCATCGCCTCGGCCGCTTTTCTGCGCGCCGAAGTCATGTGACCGGGAAACCACTGTATGGACATGGATGATGGGCTGGCTAATCAAAAGTGGATTTTACTCTGCGCCGCAGGCCAAGTCTTATTTCATGTAAGAAACCAGCCCTTATCACCACCCGTAAGATAGCTTCAGGCCGGCACCAACAGCGCCAGTTGCGCATCATTGAGATAACACCACTCACCTTCCGCCAGACCCAGCGCATCGAGTTTCAAACCGCCGATCTGCGCACGACGCAACGCAACGCAATGGTTGCCGGCGGCAGCCAGCATGCGTTTGACTTGATGATACTTGCCCTGCTCCAGCACGATTTCCAGCCGGTGCGGAGCCAGCACGCGGCAAGTCACCGCCGCCAATGGCGTCGGCTCATCGTGCAGTTTCACACCGGTCAGCAACTTCGCAACCAGTTCGGGAGTGACCGGATCATGCGTGGTGGCGACATAGATTTTGGGGATGTGCCGCTTGGGCGAAGACTGCTGGTGGATGAACGGCCCGTCATCCGACATCAGCAGCAAGCCGGTGGTGTCGTGATCGAGACGACCCACCGGCTGCACATCACGCCGGGTGAATTGCTCCGGCAAGAGAGTGAGCACGCCGGGGTGATGGCTGGCTTTTCTGGAGCACTCGATGTTGGCCGGTTTGTTCATCGCGATGTACACGTGTTCGCGGTAAGTCCACCCTTCGCCGAATATCATAAACGCGAATCCGCCGGTCTCGATAGCGGCACGGCTCTCGGTAATGGTCTCTCCGGCGATGCTCACTTCACCTGCGGCGATAAGTTCACTGCACCACTTGCGCGTACCAAAGCCCTGCGATTGCAGGATACGTTCCAAAGTCAATTTGCTCATGGCCTGACTTTAGCAGAAGCTGCGCATGATGTTCAGCATTGCATCTAGCTTGCGTGTCCAAGTGAGGTGGGTCTAAGATGCCTTCATGGCACACCTCCTCCCCCTTTCCCGCGTCACCAAGCTGGTTGGAATATCGCGCCATGCGCTGCAGGAGATGATACGCGGCGGCTCGCTCGATACCTTCGACGGCATGGTTGATCTGAATGAGTTGCTGCGCGCTTTTCCCGAGGCGAAATGGGAAGACGATGCGGAATTCCGCCGAGTCACCGAGATCAAGGAGAAAGCTTTCGGAAAACGCGTATTCGAGCGCGCCATGCCGGACAAAGAGGTGTTGTCAGCGCGCCTGTTAGAACTGGGCAACGAGTATGCCGCCACCAAAGCGTTGTTGATGCATTACAGCCATGTGTTGTCGTGGCTGGACGAGAAGATCGACGAGATCGAAGAAGAGCAGAGCCCGGAAGAACATAGTAAAGAAACGCGACATGCACTGCATACGCTGCGCGCATTCATAGCGCGCAATCTGGCCGAAATACCGCCTGATACCAAAAAAGTACAGGCCTTGATTGCACAAGAAAGGATACTCAAAATCATGTCAGCACATGTCACCATCCAACCCAGCGGCCACGAATTTTTCGTCGAGAGTAATGACACGCTTTTGGAGGCTGCACTGCGTGCCGGGGTGTCGCTCAATTACGGGTGCAGCAACGGAAATTGCGGCGAGTGCCGTGCCCGTTTGGTATCAGGCGAAATCAAGAAGATCCACGCGCATGATTATGTGTTGAATCAGGCCGAAAGAGATGCCGGCGTATTTTTGTTGTGTTGCTGCGCGGCGGTGAACGATGTGGTGATCGAGGCCAATGTGGCCGGTGCTCTGGACATTCAAGTGCAGCTGTTGAATACCAAAATCAAGTCGGTGGAGGTGTTCAATCCCCAACTGGCCGCGCTGCATTTGCTGGCGCCGCGCAGCCAGCGCCTGCGTTTCCTTGCCGGGCAGTCGGTCCAGCTGTGGGCGCAGGGCAAGAGCGGACGTTATGCCATCGCCAGTTGCCCCTGCGAGGAAAGGCATATCGAGATCCAGGTATTGCGCAAACCGGACGATGCCTTTTCGGAGCTGCTGTTCAACGGCTTGAAAGCGCAGGACAGCGTCGAGGTGGAGGGGCCCTACGGCGAATTCGTGCTGGAAGACGCTTCCGCGCGTCCGGTCATTTTCCTTGCGTTCGGCGCGGGCTTCGCGCCGATCAAAAGTCTGATCCAGCATTGCATGTCTCTGGATCTGGCCGAGGTTATGGATTTGCACTGGCTGGCGGACGAGACGGGACATTATCAGCACAATCTTTGCCGGGCGTGGGCCGATGCGCTCGATAATTTCAATTACATCCCGCATGCGCATTCTGATGATGTGGGAACAACCCTGGTGAAAATCGTTACGGATTATCCCGATCTGCACCGTTTTGATGTTTACGCAGCCGGTACCGCGATGCAACTGCAGATCGCCAGACGTTTATTTCTGGAACATGGATTGCCGGAACAGCATTGGCGGGCCAGCTCTTATTGAACCTGCTGACCCGTTCGTGGTGAGGTATCGAACCACAAAGAATTTTAATCTCTGGCTGTGTCAACAAATTCCCCATCCACGTAGAACCACTTTCCATCCTCGCGCACAAATCGGCTGATCTCGTGCAACCGCCCTGCTCGACCGCCAGTCTTGTAGCGGGCAACGAATTCCACTGTGGCATGATCGGCTGATTCGCCAAGTTGCTTTTTGACTTCGAGAGCGAGCCATTTCGTGTTGTCAGCCGCGAGATCAAGCGTGGCGGGGCGGGTGCTGGTATGCCAGGAGGCAAGCAGATAAAGCTCCAGCTTGAGCACATAAGCACTGTAGCGAGAACGCATCAAAGATCCTGCATCCGGTGCCGGTATGCCGTTGTGGTAACGGCCACAGCAAGCGGCATTATCACCAGCACCGCAGGGGCAAGACAATGGTTGCGCAGCCATTTTAAGCGGTGCGGAAATTGCCCTGCAATACTTTAGGCTCGACCTCTATCATGCCGGCATCGCTGGTCATCATGATGTGGCCTTCCTGTATGGTGCATTGCAACTGCATGGTGCGGCTGGCCAGCGCGGCAAGTGCTTGAGTAGTCTCGCCAGTCAGTTTGAGCACGGTGAGGTTGTTCAGACGTAGCAGTTTGTCGCGATTCTCATTCCACCAGATGTCGGCGGCGCGACCGTAGCTGATGACCACGACTTGATCGGCACGTCCGCTGGCTTTGCGGATGACGCGCTCGTCGGGCAGGCCCACCTCTATCCAGCGCTCGATCGCGCCGGTGAGGTCTTTGTGCCACAGGTCGGGCTCGTCGTCGCTGCTCAAACCTTTGGCGAACATCAGCCCTTCGTCGGCATATAGCGCGAAGGCCAGCAGGCGCACCATCATGCGCTCATCGGTTTCCGACGGATGCCGCGCCAGGGTCAAAGCATGGTCGGCGTAGTAGTGTCTATCCATGTCGGCAATCTGGAGTGCGGCTTTGAAGACGGTTGCTTTGATGGCCATATGGATGTCGCCTTAATCGAATATTTTGCAGCCGCGCATTCTATGCGAGTTGCCCAAATGCCGCCGGATGGTATTACGCCTCCGTTCCGACTATAATCCGCATCGATATTTAGAACTCACTGTTCGACATACACTAAAGATGCAGCTATTCACCTTTGGCATCAACCATCAAACCGCGCCGCTTGCCGTGCGCGAACAAGTTGCGTTCAACGCGGACGGGATGGAGAACGCCCTGCGCGACCTGGTGGAAAACGGTGCAGCGAAAGAGGCGGCGATCCTGTCCACCTGCAACCGCATGGAGTTGTATTGCAACGCCGCGCACCCCGACCAAGCCATCGACTGGCTGGCGGAGTACCATCACATGCCCCGCAAGGATATCGAACCCTATCTCTACACTTTGCCGCGCGAGCAGGCGGTGAAGCATTCGTTCCGCGTGGCGAGCGGGCTGGATTCGATGGTGCTGGGCGAGCCGCAGATCCTCGGACAGATGAAGCAGGCGGTGCGTCAGGCCGAGCAGGCGGGCACGCTGGGTTTCCTGCTGCACAAGTTGTTTCAGCGCACTTTTTCGGTGGCGAAAGACGTGCGCACCCAAACCGAGATCGGCGCAAATCTGGTGTCGATGGCTGCCGCTGCGGTGAAGATGGCCGAGCGCATTTTCCCGAGCATCTCCGAGCAACGCGTGTTGTTCATCGGCGCGGGCGAGATGATCGAACTCAACGCGGTGCATTTCGCGGCGCGTTCACCCAAGCACATCACCGTCGCCAACCGCACGCTGGAACGCGCGCAAACACTGGCGCGGCGCATCAACGGCACGGCAATCACGCTGACCGATCTGCCGGAACAACTGGCGCAGCACGACATCATCGTCACCTGTACCGCCAGCCAGCTGCCGATCCTGGGCAAGGGTATGGTGGAGAGTGCGCTCAAGGCGCGCAAGCATCGCCCGCTGTTCATCGTGGATCTGGCCGTGCCGCGCGATGTGGAAGCGGAAGTCGCCGAACTGGATGATGTGTTTCTGTACACCGTTGACGACATCGCCGAGGTGGTGAAAGACGGCCTCGACGCGCGTCAGGGCGCGGTCAAAGAAGCCGAAGTCATCATCGATTCCAGCGTATCCGATTTTCTCCACTGGATGGAATCGCGCGAAGCGGTACCGACCATCCGCGCGCTGCGCGACCATGCCGAGCGCAACCGCCGCCACGAACTGGAAAAAGCCCTGCGCCTGCTGGCCAAAGGCGAGAGTCCGGAAAAAGTGCTGGAAGCCATGAGCAGCAGCTTGACCAATAAATTCCTGCATGCGCCCACCCACGCGCTGAATCAAGTGCAAAGCGGTGACCGCGAGGCCTTCCTTGAGGTGATCCATCGTCTGTATCACCTCCATTCCGACGAGTAAATCCCAGCCGAATGAACCCCAGTATTAGCGCCAAGCTCGCTCAGTTGAGCGAGCGTCTGCTCGAAGTCAATCAACTGCTGAGTACCGAAGAAGCCACCAAAGACATGGATACGTTTCGCAAGCTGAACCGCGAACGTGCCGAACTGGAGCCGGTGGTGGAGTTATATCACGCCTATCAAGGTTGTCTGGCGGACATCGGCGCCGCGCAGGACATGGCAAGCGATGCGGAAATGCGCGAATTTGCCGACGCCGAGATCAAGCAAGGGCAAGAACGCCTGGCGCAACTCGATAGCGAATTGCAAAAACAGTTGTTGCCCAAAGACCCCAACGACGAGCGCAGCGTATTCCTGGAAATACGCGCCGGAACCGGCGGCGACGAGGCCGCGATATTCGCCGGTGATCTGTTCCGCATGTATACACGTTTCGCCGAGCGCAAGCGCTGGCAGGTGGAAGTGGTCTCGGAAAGTCCCGGCGAAATGGGCGGCCACAAAGAGATCATCGCACGCATCGTCGGACAGGGCGCCTACTCGGTGCTGAAATTCGAATCCGGCGCGCACCGCGTGCAGCGCGTGCCGGCTACCGAGACGCAAGGCCGCGTGCACACTTCGGCATGTACCGTGGCGATCATGCCGGAAGTGGATGAGGTCAATGACGTGGTGCTGAATTCCGCCGATTTGCGCATCGACACGTTTCGCGCAAGCGGCGCGGGCGGCCAGCACATCAACAAGACCGATTCTGCGGTGCGCATCACCCACCTGCCCACCGGCGTGGTGGTGGAATGCCAGGACGGACGCTCGCAGCACCAGAACAAGGCGCAGGCGATGCGCGTGCTGGCGGCGCGCATCAAGGACGCACAAGTGCGCGAGCAGAATGCCAAGACCGCCGCGACGCGCAAGAGCCTGGTGGGCAGCGGCGACCGCTCGGAACGCATCCGCACCTACAACTATCCTCAGGGCCGCGTCACCGATCACCGCATCAATCTCACGCTGTATAAGATGGATGCCATCATGGACGGAGACATCAACGAGCTGAGCAGCGCGCTGATGGCCGAACATCAAGCCGAACAACTTGCCGCGATGGCGGAAGATGTCCTCAATTAAACATAGCGGTAGAAATCGTAGCGAGCGGTTCCGGGGTGTGGGAGGCCGGAGCGCAACACCCGCAACATACACGTTCGTATGTGAGGAGTGCGAGCACCGCCCGACCCCGCCCTGGAATTGCGCAGTAGATTTATGGCGCCATGTTTAGCATCCAGGCGATACTGCAACACCATAGCAAGCAGCTGGCAACAGCGCTGAACCTTGAATCCAGCAGTGCACGCATCGAGGCGCAATGCCTGTTGCAAGCCGTGTTGCAAGTTGATCGCGCCTATCTGCTCACTCATCCGGAACAGTTGCTCAGCGACGGGCAACAGGCTCGATTTACCGCATTATTTGGGCGTCGTCTGCGCGGCGAACCGATTGCCTACCTGCTTGGTGAGCGCGAGTTTTACGGGCTGAATTTCAAAGTTTCTGCTGCGACATTGATCCCTCGTCCCGAAACCGAACTGCTGGTCGAGCTGGCGTTGCAGCGCATCCCGCAAAGCGGCGCTTTCCGCGTGTTGGATCTCGGCACCGGCAGCGGTGCGATCGCTTTGAGCATCGCCCATGCGCGCCCCAACGCCAAAGTGGTGGCAGTGGATGCCTCAAATGCCGCACTGGAAGTGGCGCAATTCAACGCACAACGACTCAACCTCGGCAACGTGCGGCTGTTGCACAGCGACTGGTTTGGCGCGTTGCAGGATGAACATTTCGATATTATTGTTGCCAACCCACCCTACATCGCCGCTGACGATGCACATCTGGCGCAAGGCGACCTGCGCTTCGAACCCCCCTCTGCCTTGATTTCCGGCGCGGATGGGCTAGACGACATCCGGCACATTTGCGCACAAGCAAAAGCGCATCTCAACCTCAATGGCTGGCTGTTGTTCGAGCATGGCTACGGCCAGGCGGCACAGGTACGCGCGCTGTTACAGCAATCTGGATTTGCCGGGATATTCTCTGCGCGTGATTTGTCAGGCATCGAGCGGGTGAGCGGCGGGTCATGATTTACCTTGGTAAAAAACTCAAGTATTACCCTTTTTCGGGCGTGTTGTTATATCAACGTGAAGGCGTAGAATGAAACTGGCAGTTCTGTATCTCAACCAAACCGGGAGAACATCATGGCACACATTGTAATCATGGGCGCGGGGATAGGCGGTATGCCGGCAGCCTACGAAATGCAGGAAAAAATCCGCAAGGGCGACAAGGTGACGGTTATCTCGGACCGGGAGACTTTCCAATTTACGCCGTCCAATCCGTGGATGGGAGTGAAGTGGCGTGACCGAAAAGACATTGAGTTTCCGGTGCGCAGCTATCTGGAACGCAAAGACATCGGCTTCATCTCAACCGGAGTGAAGCGTGTACATCCTGAAAAAAATCAATTGGAACTCAATGACGGGAAAACGGTAACTTACGATTATCTGGTGATCGCCACCGGACCCAAACTGGCCTTCGATGAAGTCGAAGGGCTGGGGCCGCATGGCGGGTTTACCCATTCGGTTTGCGTCGTGGATCATGCGATGAAGTCGCACGATGCATGGGATGATTTTACAAAAAATCCCGGCCCGATAGTCGTCGGTGCGGTGCAGGGAGCGTCCTGCTTCGGCCCCGCTTACGAATATGCGTTCATCATGGACACCGATTTGCGCCGCCGCAAGATCCGCAACAAAGTGCCGATGACTTTCGTGACCGCCGAACCCTACATTGGCCACCTCGGGCTGGGCGGCGTGGGCGATTCCAAAGGGATACTGGAATCCGCGATGCGCGACCATGACATCAAGTGGATTTGCAACGCCAAAACCACCAGGGTCGAAGCGGGCAAGATGTATGTCACCGAGCATGACGACATGGGCGTCGAAAAGAAAAAGCATGAATTGCCGTTCGCTTACAGCATGATGCTGCCCGCTTTCAAGGGCGTCGATGCGGTGTTCGGTATCGAAGGCCTGACCCAGGCGCGCGGTTTTATCATCGTGGACAAACATCAGCGCAACCCAAAATACAAAAACATCTTTGCAGTCGGTGTGTGCATCGCGATTCCCCCGGTGGAAGCCACTCCCGTCCCGACCGGCACACCCAAGACCGCCTACATGATCGAATCCATGGCTACCGCAGCCGTGAATAACATCCACGCAGAATTGCATGGCAAACCGGCGGACAAAGAGGCCACCTGGAATGCGATCTGCCTGGCCGATTTCGGCGATACCGGGGCGGTATTCGTGGCGCTGCCGCAGATCCCGCCGCGCAACGTGAACTGGTTTTCGGAAGGCAAGTGGGTACACTACACCAAGGTTGCGTTTGAAAAATATTTCATCCGCAAGATGAAGAAAGGTATTTCCGAGCCTTTCTATGAAAAGAGCATTCTGAAGATGCTGGGCATTGAAAAACTGAAATAATCAACGGCCGGTTCACAATTCGCTTACCGCGACGATATAGAGAGAAAACTCCCGCGCTTCAGGACAGTGTTTCTGCGCAAGTTTTTCTAGACTTATCGAGACATGGCGCGGAGCGCCTTCAATTCCATCATCATCGCGCGCTATGCATTGGCGCACTTATTGCCGACGGCCTTGCCGATAGGAAAATGGCCGGGTAATATTACCCGGCCATTTTGATTATGCGGTGCGCTAGCAGAAATAAAATCGGGCGCTGGAAAGAGCCCTGCCCTGTTAGCCGTTCAGGTATAGACACACAATGTCCGTTTCCAACTCTGGACTGACGCTCAGGAAAAATGAACGGCGCGCCGCTTGCCTTTCTATGGATAGCAAGTGGCTGTCAAAATAGTTAGAATGCCTCTTAGCCTCCGTGTTACCTGAGCGGGAAAGACAATATTCATGATAATTAATTCGGGCATCTCTAAATACAGTGACAATACACAATGATATTGAGTTGGCAACTTATCGGGCAAGAATGGGGGGAGCATTGATGTCACTTGGAAAGCTTGAGCGTGTTGATCTACACGATATTTGGGGACATGAAGCTTCGGGCTTTACTCCCTGGCTGGCAAGGGATGAACACTTGGCCGAGTTAGGCCAGACCATAGGCATGAAGCTGGAGCTTGTTGGCCAGGAAATGGGTATCGGATCATTTCGTGCGGATATTCTTTGCAAGGATTCCTTAACGCAAAACCATGTCATCATTAAAAGCCAACTTGAAAACACCAATCATACTCACCTGGGGCAAATTCTTATTTACGCGGCAGGATTGGGAGCAAAGACTGTCGTGTGGGTTGCCAAACAATTTAATGAGGAGCATCGTGCAGCATTCGACTGGCTGAACAACATTTCCAAAGAAGATGCCAAGTTTTTTGCATTGGAGATTGAGCTTTGGCGAATTGGGGAATCGCCTGCAGCGCCAAAATTTAACGTCGTGAGCAAACCGAATGAATGGCAGCGTGTCGTCATTGGAGCATCAATGGCATCAGTGTTGGAAGTGGAAACCCAGGGACGCACAAGAGCCTTGCAACAAGCAAACAAAGCGCTGGAATACGAAAAGCAAACCCTGGCGAACCTATCCTCGACTGACCAACTAACAGGTCTCTATAACCGTTACAAATTAGAAGATTTATTTGAATTTGAAAAAAACCAAATGCTCCGTCACCATACGAAACTCTCTATCATTTTATTGGATATTGATTTCTTTAAATCGGTGAACGATACCAATGGCCATAATGTCGGTGATGCAGTATTGAAGGAGCTGGCTTTTATTTTACGAGCCTCGGTGCGCAGCAGTGATGTGGTGGTGCGATGGGGGGGCGAAGAATTTATTGTGTTTACACCCAAAACCACGCTGGAACAGGCGCAGCAATTGGCTGAGACCATACGTGACAATGTGAAAAGCGCCACTTTTTCTCATGGACGTCAACTCACCGCAAGTTTTGGTGTCACTTCATTCGAAGAAGACGATGAACTGAAAACACTGATTCAACGTGCTGACCGCGCTCTTTACAGGGCAAAAGAGCTTGGCAGAGACAATGTTCAACTTGATTGCCACAATCCGCAACTTAATTGACAGCCAAGTACTGGGCAAATCGGCAAACCGTTGCGGTTACATCCCCAGCCTGCTGTGCAACTCAACAGGCTAAAGAATCCACCAATCTCAAGTTGGCGGGCTTCCAACTACCCCCGGAATTGCCTTAATCACCGGCGGCGGCCAAGCAGACTGCCGCACCCTGTCACCTGCTGGCGCAACCAAAAGATTACCTAATTGAAGGTGGGAAGTACTGGATGCTCAACGTCGCCTGAACAGGCCACTCGAGAAACGGCTATTGCGCGGACTGAATCGTGGTTGTTGCCAGCCCCGAATAAAGAACCAGATTCCTCTAACCCTTTAAATTGTTGGTGCCCGGCGGGAGTCACATTCATTGCCGCGAGCCGCGTTGTTGCTTAACCTACATAATTCGGTTTTGGAATATGCCCCCGATTATGCCCCCAGACGTATCAGGCTAGGCGCTTGGCTGATAGATATTCTATCATCTTCCAACTACTCTGGATTTCAGGGAGGCATCCTGGGGCGGATGGGTGCATGGCAGGTGATGCGGGAACGAGCAGGAGCAGCAGAATAATTACACTGCCCGGCAGTCGTAGTCCGCTCAGTCACGGCGCTTGCAATAAACCCCGCAAGCCCCGCGCCATCGCTATCGCAGTGGTATCGAACAGAGCGCAGAAGGCGATGAAACTGCCCTCTGCTACTACTCCGCTCCAAGTGTGTCCGCTCCGTTGCCGCAGCCGCTTCACGCCGTCGCGCTTCATGGCTTCGCCAAAGGCACGCTCCGCCATCAAGCGCTCGCCGTTCGCAGGCTGCTGGTGCATGGGTAGCCTGAACGTGCCGCGCCCCTCTCGACGTTCTGGCAAGGTGTTGTCGGCTGCGCCGGTTGTGTGTGTGTGGCGGTATCCAACATAACGGCGTCTTATGCAAAGCGCACGCGCCGGAAAAACTCCCGCCCTTCGGGTTCGCATAAGAGGCCTTTATGTCT